>DATLYW010000027.1 GCA_035574315.1 Candidatus Zixiibacteriota bacterium | reverse complement strand
CCTCCTCGAATAACTCCCCCGTCAGCTCCGAGGCCGGCACCGAAAAATGCTGCCAAAGCCCGGGTACGTCCACAAACTTGAAATCCACAATCTCCACCCGGTTCTTCTTCACCAGATCCAATACGTCCTTCACGCTCATTGGACATTTTCCCCGTGTTGTTTTGCCTACTTACTTCGAGTTCCGAAACTGCGGCTGTCTATCGGGTAGCGCCAGCCCGGTTTACCCGCTGCGTCTCCGTCCCTCTTGCTTACCCTCGGAGTTTTCGCTCCCGGGCGAACATCCACTGAAACCAGGCCGAGACCTCGAGAGCGCGCACGGGAACGCCACCCCGGTTTCTAGAGGTCTCGGCCGCGAGCCGCCACGATACGATATCCACACAGTTACGACCTCGCCGAACGATCGAGATCGAGCGTGCTCGACTCGACGCTTCAGGACTTCCCTCCTTCCGGAGCCAGGACAGTCACCGGTCGGGCTACATGCGGCTCTTCCAGTCCGCTGCCGCCAGCGGGACCGAAAAACTTCGATCCTCCCGACAGAGCCGAGACGAAGTCCGGGTAGGCGATATTTCCGTGCTCGCTGATATCGAGGCCTTCGATCTCTTCTTCAGGCGAGACGCGAATTCCGACGGTCGCTTTGATCGCTTTCCAGAAAGCCAGCGAGGTCACGAAGACAAACACGCCCACGGCGACCACGCCTGCGAGCTGGACCATCAGCAGCCTTGCGCCTCCACCGAAGAAAAGCCCGTTGCCGGTGGTATTGGGAGTGAACTGGTCCTGAGCGAACAGTCCGACGGCGAGCGTCCCGAAAACGCCGCAAACCAGGTGGACCGAGATAGCGCCGACCGGATCGTCGACCCTGATCTTGTCGAAGAAAAGAACCGAGAGAACAACCAGAACACCCGCGATCAAACCGATGATCAACGCGCTGGGAACACTCACGAACGCACAGGGGGCCGTAATCGCCACCAGCCCCGCCAGCGCGCCGTTGAGAATCATGGTAAGATCGGGCTTGCCCAGCAGCACCCATGCCGCGATCGAAGCCGAAATTGCGGCTGCGGCCGCCGCGGTATTGGTTGCTACCGCGATCCGACCGATCGCCCCCGGATCGGCCGCCATCGTGCTGCCCGGATTGAAGCCGAACCAGCCGAACCACAGCACAAAAACACCGACCGTCGCCAAGGCAATGCTGTGCCCCGGGATGGGAAGGACCTTTCCGTCCTTGCCGTATTTGCCGATGCGTGGCCCGAGGATCATCGCTCCCGCCAGGGCAGCCCACCCGCCGACCGAGTGAACGACCGTGGAGCCGGCGAAGTCGAACATGCCGAGCTTTGCCAACCAACCGCCGCCCCAAATCCAGTGGCCTGCGACGGGATAGATGACGGCGACCATTATAAAGCTGAAAATGTAGAAGGCGCCGAATTTGATTCTTTCCGCGACTGCTCCGGAGACGATGGTGGCTGCCGTTCCGGCAAAGACAAGCTGAAAAAAGAACTTCGTCCACAGAGGAACGCCCGTCCAGTTGATGGACGAATACACGCCTTTATAGGCATCGCCTGTGGCGGGGCTATTGTCGCTGCCTCCAACGAACCACAGTCCCTGGGTTCCGAAAAACGGATTGCCGTCACCGAACATGAGCCCCCAACCCAAGACCAGGAACGCAATGGACGCTGCCGCGAAGACGACGAAATTCTTGGCGAGAATGGTCACCGTGTTTTTTGCGCGGCACAGGCCCGATTCGACGCAGGCGAAGCCCAGGTTCATGAAAAAAACCAGCATCCCCGCGATCAAAGTCCACATCGTGTCCATCGCGATCTTTGCGCCGCCGATCTGGTCCAGCAGCCCCTGGGTGAACTGCACCGGAATCCTGGCGGGGTCGTCTTTCGCCGCCGGAGAAGGCATCGGAGCCGCCTCGGCACTCGGAGCTTCTCCGGTGACGGGCCCGGCAGGCTGCTGCGCGTCGGAAACGCTCCACGTAAAAAACAATCCCATCGTCGCTGACAGCAACAAAATCAACGCGAATGTTTTCGCCCGTTTCATTCCAACCTCCCCTTTTGCCTCGGTGCTCTCAGTGGTTAAATGGCCTCGTCGCCCTTTTCTCCCGTTCGGATTCGTATGATCTCTTCCACTGATGTAACAAAGATTTTCCCGTCGCCGATCTTTCCCGTGCGCGCTGTCTCGGCGATCACCTCCACGACTCCCGGCACTTTCTCATCGGGCACCAGGACCTCGATTTTGACCTTGGGAAGGAAATCGACCGAGTATTCGGCGCCGCGATAGAGCTCGGTATGGCCCTTCTGGCGGCCGAAGCCCTTAACCTCTTCGACCGTCATTCCCTGGATCCCGATCCGCGTCAGCGCTTCCTTGACTTCTTCGAGCTTGAAGGGCTTGATGATGGCCTCGATCATCTTCATGAAGAGCTCCTTTGATTTTGACCGGCGAAAAAACTGAAACCCCGCTTCGCCACTTTTGAGCAACACCGGTGCCAGCCTGCGCCGCCATCGAAGAAACGCGGTAAGACCGGAAAAACGTTCCGATTTTGCGCAACGGAGAAAAAGAAACGGAAGCAGTACGGGCCGCGTTCTGCCTACGGACTGGGCGACGCGCTCAATTTATAAGCAACCGTCGGCGCGCGACGCCGACGAGGCGGCTAGAGGATTCTTCGGTGGGCGAGTGCGGGCAACTCCGCTCGGATTTGCGCGAGCAAGCTCAGGTCGATCTCGGCGACGACCGCGCCCGGACCGTCGGGGAGCTCAGCCAAAACTCTCCCCCATGGATCGACGATCATCGAATGGCCGTGAGTCTCAAAGCTCTTCGGGCTCTTGCCGAATTGATCGGGCGCAATCACATAGACCTGGTTCTCGATCGCCCGAGCACGAAGCAAGACCTCCCAGTGCGCCCGGCCGGTGTAAGCAGTGAAGGCGGAGGGGACGCAAATCACCTCGGCTCCGTCGGCTGCGAGCCGACGGTACAGCTCGGGAAATCGGAGGTCGTAACAGATCGTGAGTCCCAATACCCCCGATTCGGTTCGCGCGACGACCGGGGTCTCCCCGAAGGCGCGCGTGTCGGACTCCCGCACCGAGACTCCTCGGGCAAGGTCGACATCGAACAGATGGATTTTGCGGTAGCGCGCCAAAAGCTCCCCCGAGGGACCGAAAAGAAGGCTGCTGTTGTAGGCCTTGTCGCTCCCGGGAATGGCCTCGAGGAGCGAGCCGGCGAGGAGAAAGATCTTCAGCTCTCGCGCGAGGCTCCCCATGGCAGAGGAAGTGGGTCCGGGAATCGGCTCGGCGGCCTCTCGCTCGCGCCGCCTTTCCCCGCGCCAGTTGAACACTTCCGGGAGCGCCACCAGGCGTGCGCCTTCCGCTGCTGCCCGGCGGACCCAGCGCTCGGCTTCCCGGAGATTGGCTGCTTTGTCATCTCCGGCGAGCATTTGAACGGCGGCGGCGCGAAATCTCATGGCTTGCTCCGATGTTCGGCCGGATCAACGGTTGAGGAAAACCGGACAGGGACTCTTCCGGAGCACGTACTCCGTCGTGCTTCCCAGCACCATCTCGATGATGCGGCGATGGCCGTAGGCTCCGATGAAGAGCAGGTCGTGGCCGAAATCCACGAGGTGCTCGATGATCCGTTGTTCCGGGTACCCGCGCACGGTCTGGTAGTCGACGTCGATGGCGTAAGCGCCGAAGTAAGCCCGGGCCTGGTGCAGCACCGCCTCGGCGGCTTTTTCCTCCTTGGCGACATACAACACGGTCAGCGGCAGGCGAAGGACCGTGCAGAACTCGGCGGCCGACTCCATCGCCGCGCTCGCCCGCTGGCTGCCGTCGTAGGCGAGCAACGGCTTTTCGATGTTGACGAATCGCTTCGTCGAAACGAAGACCGGCCGGGGACATTTCCGGGTGATCGTTTCCGCCGTCGTTCCCAGCATTCCGGTCGAAAAGTCCTCGTTGATTCCGCGATGCCCGATTACCACCAGATCGGCGAGCTTGGACCGCTCGCAAATTTCGTTGGCGACGAGCCCCATGTCGAGGCAGGTCTGGTAGCGCACGCCGCGACGCCGGCACCGCTCCGCGAAATCTTCGAGGATCAACTTGCCCCGCTCCTCCAGGATCTCGCGCATCCTGGTGGAAAAGTCGAGGTACGGCTCGAAACCGAGCGAACCGGAGATGTCATGGAAAAAAGTGCCTTCGATGGAGATCGTGTCGATGATGTGCTGTCCCAGGAGGGTGCCGTTGAACTTTTCGGCCATCCAGAGCGCGTACTCCAGGGCTGCCTTGGAATGCTCGGAGCCGTCGAGGGGAATCAAAATGTTCTTGATCATGGCCCCTCCGGTTTTCCTCGAGCCGCGAGCCGGCGACCGGCCACGAAGCCCTCGTCTGTAAGAGCCGCTCGATTTGCAGCTAAACCGCGCTGCCTCGATTTACAACCCCCGGCCAATCCGACATAATAGCAATCCGACACAAGATATCCAGGCAATTTTCCATGGGACGTTCGAAAACTCGATACGAGGCCCGGATGCATGAACTGATCCTGGCGGCCAAGGAAAAGAATATCGAAGTCCGAACTGAAAAGTTCCTCCGCGAGGTGGGATACCGCGCACGCAGCGGCCGTTGCCGGCTTCAAGGGCGGGAGCTCATCCTTCTGGATCGCGATGCCTCGTTGAGCGAGCAGATCGATCTCCTCGAAACCCTCTTGGCCGAGGGAAACGCACGCCGGGCATAACCTTTCCGCTCGGCGCTTGGCGCCGTTCAACCGTTCAAAAGCTCGCCTCGGGCCGCGTCGTCCGCATTCGATGAGGTCACGAGAACCGGAGCCGGTGCGGCCCGACCGGCTGGTCAGTGAACGCGAATCTTTTTTGCGCCTTCGATACCCAGCGAAAATTTATCATCGCCAACCTTGATCGTGATCATGCCGAGCGACGGCGCGACCTCCAGCACTTGAATTTTCGTCCCGGGGCGCAGCCCGTGCTCCTGGAGGAAGCGGAGCAGGCGCACGTCGCGTTCTCCAACTTCGGTTATCAGATCGAACACGACTTCCTGCCCGTCGACTGTTTCGCTCAGCGGTATCGTTTTGGGCGGAGGACTTGTGCTGGCTCCCGGGATGGGATTCCCATGCGGACACGTAGTTGGATAGTCGAGCAGTTTCGCCAGCCTCTCTTCCACTTCCTCGGAAATCGCATGCTCGAGCCGATGCGCCTCCTGATGTGCCTTGACCCAATCCAGCCCGAGCAAATCGGTTAGAAAACGCTCCGTCAGAAAATGACGACGCACGATATTTTCCGCCACCTTGGTGCCGTCGGGCGTCAGGTGAATCTCCTTCCGACGGTTGATCGTCACGTAGCCTTCCTTTGCCAGACGCCGCAGGGTCGCAAAGACCGTCGACGGGGACACGCCCGTCTCGGCCGCGACGCGCGCGGCGATGACCGGCCCCGTCGCTTCTTCTGAAAGCTGATAGATCGCCTTCAGGTAGTCTTCGAGCGCCTGGCTGACCTTCGGTGCATTTATCATTTGCTCAATCAGCGTCGCCGGATTTTTGTAATGGCGAAAAATTTTTCTTCGAGTACCCGAAGCCGGCTTTTTCAAATTAGTATCTCAGGGACAGCCGAAGATCAAGCTGTCGCCTCACACGTCGCCGCGTCTTTCAGGCATCACGGCCACGCCAAAGCCGGCTGTCCTGGAATTCCCCCCGCGCATCGGGTATTTATACGGTTCCATGACGGCCATCGAGATGGAACGGATCAGCAAAAGCTTCAACGGAACCTCAGCGGTAAAGGACTGCGATCTTCGGGTTTCGGCCGGAGAAATTCTCGCGCTTCTCGGACCATCCGGCTCCGGGAAGACCACGCTGCTCCGACTGATAGCCGGCCTGGAGCGCCCCGACCACGGACGGATCATCATAAAGGAACGCTTGGTTGTCGACACCGCCCGTTCGGTATGGGTTCCGCCCGAAGATCGCGGCGTGGGCATGGTTTTTCAGGACTACGCCTTGTTTCCCCACTTGACCGTGGCTCAAAATGTCCGGCTTGGTCTGCACAAGGCCCCGAAAAAAGAGCGTGAAAGCCGGGTGGCTGAACTTCTTCGCCTGACAGGGCTGGAACACTGCGCCGAGCGGTATCCGCACGAGCTCTCGGGCGGTCAGCAGCAAAGAGTCGCTCTGGCGCGGGCACTGGCCCCTCGTCCCGGCGTGATCCTGCTCGACGAGCCTTTCAACGGGCTCGATCCTGAGCTACGCCCGCAGATGCGCCGGGAGGTCGCCCGGATCCTCCGCCATTTAGGCGCCGCGTCTATTCTGGTGACCCACGACCAGGAGGAAGCTCTGGGAATGGCGGACCAGGTTGCCGTGATCCGTAACGGCGAACTGCAGCAGATCGGAACACCGGAGGACATCTACTACGCGCCCCGCACGCCCTTTGTCGCTAACTTCGTCGGCTACGCCGATTTCATTCCCGGGATCGTCTCCGGGGACGAGATCCGGACCGAGATCGGAAATTTCCCTCGCCCTCCAGACCTTCCCGAAGGGCCGGTAAAGCTCATGATCCGCCACGAATCGGTCAACTCGAAACCCGGCGGCGTTCCGGCCACTGTCGAGGAGCGGGAATTCCTCGGCGGCGAGATACTGTATCGTTTGCGGCTGCCTTCCGGAGCTACCGTCCATCTGGAGCAGCGCCAGCCCGTGCACTGGCCGGTAGGCCATCGGGTCACGGTTGAAGTTCATCTTCCAAACGTGGTTGCCTTTCCGGCTTCTTCCGACCACGACTGATCGGCCCCGCCACCCTCCCGCTCAGATCACGCGATAAATCGTCCGGTCGGGCCCGCAGAGCTTCGAGCAGTACGGCCCACGACCGTATTCCAGATTCGCTGGGGGCCGGTATTCAACCGGGAGCCCGGAGGCCTTCCTGGGTTGACCACGGCTCGTCATGGGCTGAAACGCTCGACCGAAGCCATTGTATCTATATTGACAAATTCCCTAAATTCGATTAAGCGAATGTTTGGGATTAGTAATACCAAACTTCGGAGGGGCCATGATCCAGTCTCGAACCGGAAGAAGCTGCATCAGGGTGGTCATTGGCGGACTGTGTTCGGCGTTTCTCCTGACTGGCGACGTCTATGGCCAGGAAAAAATCCTCAATCTTTACACGGCCCGGCATTATCAGACCGATGAAGCCTTTTACGCCGGATTTACCAAGGCCACCGGCATCCGGATCGACCGGATCGAAGGGGGCGAGGACGCACTTTTCGAGCGCATCAAGGCGGAAGGAAGGAACAGCCCTGCGGACGTGTTCCTTACCGTCGACGTCGCGCGCCTATGGCGCGCCGATCAGGCGGGTATTTTCGCCCCGGTCGTATCGGCGGCCCTTGTTCAAAGGATTCCCTCTCACTATAGAGACCCGGACAACAAGTGGTTCGGCTTCTCCGCCCGCGCCCGCGTTCTAGGGTACGATAAGAACCGCATAAAGGGCGGGGAGCTTGCGCGGTACGAGGACCTCGCGGACCCGAAATGGAAACGCGAAATCTGCACCCGCTCGAGCAGCCATCCGTACAATCTTTCGCTTATTTCCAGCATGGTGCTTCATCTTGGGGAGGAAAAGGCAACCCAGTGGGCGCGCGGCGTTGCCGGCAACCTCGCTCGCTCCCCCAGGGGAGGCGACACCGACCAGCTGCTCGCGGTCGGCGCAGGCGAATGCGCCGTTGCAATTTCAAACCATTACTATTATGTCCGCCTGATGCGCTCGAAGAAGGCCGAAGATCAGACGGTCGTGAAAAAAGTCGGGCTTGTGTGGCCGAACCAGATGGACCGCGGCACGCACGTGAATATCTCGGGCGGCGGGATGCTCCGGCACGCTCCCCATCCCGAAGCCGCGGTGCGATTTCTCGAATATCTGGCGAGCGACGAGGCACAAACCTTGTTTGCCAAAGGCAACAACGAATGGCCCACCGTCAAAGGGGTGAAGCTCGCCAACCCGGCGCTCGAATCCTTGGGTCACTTCAAGGCCGATTCACTCCCTCTGGCGAACCTCGGCAAGACGCAGGCGACGGCGCAACGCATCGCCGATAAAGTCGGCTGGAAGTAGCGCAAGCTTCTTCTCGATCGCGCTCTGAAGTGCGCCATGATTACTGCTCTCGCTGTTCGCTCGCGAATCCCCGGCTTCGCGAGCATCCGGCTCGGATGGCTTGGCTGGTCGTCTCTGATTACGGCGATGTTGGTGCTCGCGCCTTTGGTCGCAGTGGTCTGGAACGTCTTTTTGCCGAGCGAGACCTGGCCTCATCTCGCTGCGACCGTGCTGCCGAGCTATATCTGGAACACGCTGCTGCTCGTTATTCTCGTGGCCTTCGGCGCGGTTTTCTGCGGTGTCGTCCCCGCCTGGCTGGTGACCGCGTATTCATTCCGCGGTCGGCGCACTCTGGAGTGGGGGTTGGTCCTGCCGCTCGCGATGCCGGCTTACGTCATGGCGTATGCTTATACCGACTGGCTCCAGGCTGCCGGCCCGGTGCAGACCGCGCTGAGGGAAATCAGCGGGTTGCAAGTCCGCGAGTATTGGTTCCCCGAGATCCGCTCGCTGCCCGGCGCCGCAACGATGCTTTCCTTCGCGTTCTACCCCTATGTCTATCTTCTGGCACGCGCCGCCTTTCTCGACCAGCCGGCCTCCGCCATTGAGGCGGCGCGGCTCGCGGGTTATGGCGCCTGGAAGATATTCTGGCGGGTTGCTTTGCCGCTCGCCCGCCCGGGTATCGCTGCCGGCGCGGCGCTCGCGCTCATGGAGACGCTCGCCGATTTCGGCACGGTCTCTTACTTCGCGGTGAACACCTTCACTACCGGGATTTACCGGGCCTGGCTCTCCCTCGGCGATCCGGTGGCGGCCGGGCAGCTCGCGACCTTCCTGCTCGTGTTCGTGGCGGCAATCCTCTCGCTGGAACGACTGCAACGAGGTCGTGCACGCTACGGCGGAAAACGAACGCCGATGGTCTCGCAGAGGCTTCGCCGTGGCCGCGCGTTAGCTGCGGCCGCCGTATGCGCAACCCCCGTCTTTTTCGGATTCTTGTTGCCGGCAGTCATATTGCTTGGTCTGGCAGCCGGCGAGCACGATGAACAGGTCGGCGCGCGAATCTATTCGCTCGCAGCGAACACGTTCGTCCTGGCTGCCGTGGCGGCGGCGGTGGCGGTATTGGTTGCCCTGCTCCTCACATATGCCGCGCGGACGATCAAAACCCCTCTCGTCCAGGCGGCCAACCGGTTTGCGGTTTTGGGCTACGCGTTGCCGGGGGCGGTGCTGGCGGTGGGAATTCTCTTTCCGCTCGGCAAGATCGACAACGCCGTCGCGGCGTGGATGGATGCCGTGTTCGGTGTGAAGACCGGCCTCTTGCTTACCGGCTCGATGACCGCGCTGATTTACGCCTATCTGGTACGTTTTCTTGCGGTTGCATTTCAGACCGTCGAGGCGGGGCTTACGCGGGTTACGCCTTCAATGGACGACGCCGCGCGCAGTCTCGGGCTCTCGCCCGCTCGCACTCTCGCGCGCGTGCATATTCCCGTTATTTCCGGCAGCCTCGCGACCGCCGCCCTGCTCGTCTTCGTCGACGTGATGAAAGAGCTGCCTGCGACTTTCGCGATGCGACCGTTCAACTTCGACACCCTGGCGGTCGAAGCTTATAACCTGGCGAAAGACGAGCGTATCGCCGAAGCCGCGCTTCCGTCGCTCCTGATGGTTGGCGTCGCGCTCCTGCCGGTCATTCTGCTGTCGCGACAAATTGCGCGTTCGAGCCCCGCCACAAAACCGGCAAGAAGCCCTGCGGCGACCGAACTCCGGCGCAGTCAGCGTCGCAGGTCGCTTGCATCGCCCGAAGACTCGCCGACTCCTGTCAGCATCGACGAGTCCGCGTAGTGAGGACTGCCGTTGGCAGGTAAACGTCGACAGGAAAAGAGCAACAGTTCACGGTTTCTTGTTCCCGGTTTCCGAGCTGTTTACTTGGAGAACAGCTGCGAAACGGCAGAGTCTGAGGTTCAGGCCCGACGATCCATCACGATGCCTATGTGCTGCTCGACTCGCCGATATCTCGGGTGGACGGGACTCGTGCCGTCACCGATCAAAACAACCTTTTCCAAAGCCCGATCCGTTTCGGTCTTGCTGGCCATTTTCTTCTTCCTTGTCGCCGCCGCTACACCGCCGGTGGCTGAGGAGGCCAAAAGGATCCTGGCCCTGATCGACTACATCGGGGGCGACTATCGAAACGCGGTTCAGGGTGGCAGGGTCCTCAGCGCCGACGAGTACCAGGAGATGATCGAGTTTTCGGGACGCGCCCTGGAGCTATTCAAGCAGCTGAAATCCAGAGAAGGGGCCGACAGGGCGGGTATCGAGAAAGAGCTACGCCGCCTGGTACGGCACGTCGAACAGAAATCCGGCGAAAGCGCCGTTCCAGAGCTCGCGCAAACCATCAAGCAGCGTCTCATCGCAACTTACAACATCGCGACCCACCCCAGGGCCCTGCCCGACCTGGAAACCGGGAGGCGGGTTTACCTGGAGAACTGCGCTCAGTGTCATGGTGAGACGGGGCGAGGTGACGGTCCCGACGTCGAAACCATGCGCCCCAGGGAGCCGAGGCCGGCCAGTTTTCTCGATCCCGATTTGATGAACCGCCTTTCTCCCTTCAAGGCGTTCAACACTGCCACCTTTGGAATCGCCGGGACCGCCATGCCCGAATTTTCCGCCCTCGGTGAAGAGCAAAGATGGCAAGCCGCCTTTTATGTCATGTCTCTTCGCTTTACAGAGCGAGCATCTTCCGCGGGCAAGAGAATTTTCGAGTCGGCAAGCCTGCCGCCGCAACTCAGCGACGTCCAAACGCTGGCGACGGTCACGGATGGAGAGCTGCGCGAGAAGCTGGGCTCGATTCTAGGCCCGAAAGACGAGCCCGACAAAGTCCTGGCCTACCTCAGAAAAGGCCTGCTCGCGGAACAGAGGCCGGACCCCCTGCTCGTCGCCCGGACGAAGCTGAAACAGGCCCTGGATCTTTACCGGCAAGGCAAGCGAAACGAAGCCTACCAGAGGGCGGTGGACGCCTACCTGGACGGCTTCGAACTCGCGGAGCCGGCGGTGTTCGCCAGAGACCCCGACCTCGGGCGAGACCTCGAAGGCCGCTTTACGGAGTTCCGGGCCTCGATCCGAAGCGGCGCCGACATCAGCCGTATCCGGGAACTGTACACCGCTCTCGATCAAGGCCTGCTCCGGGTCGCCCAGATCCTCGACGTCCCGAGCTCGAGCGGCGGAAGCTACACCCTTTTCAACGCGGGGCTGATCATCGTCCGAGAAGGCGTGGAAGCGCTGTTGATCGTGTCCGCCATCATTGCCGTGCTCAAAGCAACCGGAGCTTCCTGGGCGATTCGGTACATTCACCTGGGCTGGACGCTGGCGCTGGCGTCCGGAATTCTCACCTGGGTGTCGGCGCAAACCGTTTTGACGGTCAGCGGCGTCCAGCGCGAGGTCGTGGAAGGGTTCACGGCTCTATTGGCCGCCGTCGTGCTTTTCTTCGTGAGTTACTGGCTCATCTCGAAAGCCGAAGCCAGAAGGTGGCAGCAATACATTCAGCACAAGGTCCAGGAAGCGCTCTCGGGGGGCCGGATTGTTGCGTTGGTCGGAGTCTCTTTTCTCGCCGTTTACCGCGAGGCGTTCGAGACCGTTTTGTTCTACCAGGCGTTATGGCTGCAAAGCCGACCGGGGCGGATTTTCGTGATCTGGGGCTTCCTCCTCGGCGTCGCCGTGCTCGCCGCCGTCGTATGGTTCATCTTCAAGGTCGGGATGAGAATTCCACTCCGGCTCTTCTTCGGTCTCAGCAGCGCGGTGCTCTATCTCCTCGCCTTCGTTTTCATCGGCCAAGGAATCAAGGACCTCCAGGCAACCGGCTGGTTTCCGGAAACGCCGCTGAACCTTCCGCCGATACCGGTTCTTGGAATTTATCCGACCCTTGAAACCACTCTCGCCCAGGGGGCGATGATCCTGGCGCTCATCGCAGCTCTGGCTTGGCTCTGGAGCAAGGCGCCGGCACGGGCAAACACGACGCAACGTTGAAGCGGCAAGCCGAAACACCTCCGGCCACGCTCCAGTTGGACGCTCGGCCCCTGCGCTGTCACTGCGGCAGCCTTCTCCCGGACGGCGTCGAGCTCAAATGCCGGAGCGGAACTGAATCGTCCACGGTCTTCTCGATTCCTCGCCCCGCATCAGATCCCGAACAGCTTTTTCACGTTGGCGGTCGTCGCGCAGGCGACCTCTTCGAGCGAAGTTTCTTTGAGCCGGGCGACCGTTTCGGCGACCAGCCGCACGTAAGAAGGCTCATTGCGCTTGCCCCGGTGGGGAACCGGCGTCAGGTAGGGTGAATCGGTCTCCACGAGCATTCGATCGAGCGGGATTTTTCTCGCCACCTCTCTAAGGGCTCCCGCGTTCTTGAAGGTCAGGATCCCCGAGAAGGAGATGAAAAAGCCGAGATCGAGGTAGGCGCGGGCCGCGTCGTAGTCACCGGTGAAACAATGGATCACGCCGCGAATTTCCCGTTCCCCTTCCCGCAACAGGAGGTCGGCCGTGTCTCGATGCGCGTTGCGCTCGTGGACCACGAGTGGCAACGCCGCCCGGCGCGCCACGGAGATGAAGCGGGCGAAAACCTTGCGCTGCACCGCGCGTGGAGAGTGGTCATAATAGTAGTCGAGACCGGTCTCTCCGACGGCGACCACGCCGGGTCCGCGCACCAGCCGCTCGAGCTTCCGAAACTCTTCTTCGCCGACTTCCTTCGCGTCGTGCGGGTGCATCCCGACGGTGGCGTAAAGACCGGGATAGCGTCGCGCGAGATCGACTGCCGCGTCGTTGCTGGCAAGCTCGCCGGCTCCACCCACGACAATGACCCGCGTCACCCCGGCCGCGCTTGCCCGCTCCAGCACCGCCTCGATTTCCCCCGCGTACTCCGGTCCTTGAATGTGCGCATGGCTGTCGATCAGCTCCATCGTCGATCCGTCTTCCGCCGCTATACGCTAGAGTTTAACCGACTCGATCCGCGGAAAGAGGTTCTTCGCCGGCTCGAGCCGATGGCCGGGCTTGAAGCAGCGGCCCCACGGGGCCTTGGCTGCCGGATCCGCTTCGTCGAGACGCAGCAGACCGAACAGGGCCCGGGCGGTGTCGGGCATGAAGGGCGCGATCAGGCGCGCCGTCCGCCGAAGGGCCTCCGCGAGATGATGCAGGATCTCGCCCACGCGCGCACGTTGAGTCGGGTCCTTGACGAGCGTAAACGGAGCGGTCTGGACGATGTATCGATTCGTGCGATCGACGGCGCCCCAGATCGCTTCCAACGCCCGATGGAACTGAAGCTCCGCCATGTGCCGCCGCAACTCGCTTTCCGCGTGGGCAAAAGCGCGCTCGAGGTCCCCGTCCTCGCTTCGCCACTCGTTTTCCAGCGGTTGAACCACGCCGCCGAAGTATCTCGCCTGCATCGCCAGAACGCGGCTCACCAGGTTCCCGAGGTTGTTGGCCAGATCGGCGTTGTAACGGGCCACGAGGTTCTCGCGGCGAAAATCCGCGTCCTGGCCGAACACGCTTTCGCGCAGGACGAAGTAGCGGAAGGCATCCATTCCGATCGTCCGCTTCATCTCCAGCGGCGACACCGTGTTGCCGAGACTCTTCGACATCTTCTGGCCTTCGCTGGTCCAGAATCCATGAACGTTCAACCGCCGGAAGAGCGGCAACCCGGCGGCCATGAGCATCGTCGGCCAGAACACGCCGTGCGGCTTGAGAATGTCCTTCCCGATGAAGTGCTCGGCGCTCGGCCAGAATCGCTCGAAGAAGGCCTCTCCTCGGACCTTCAGTGCGCTCACATAGTTGATCAGGGCGTCGAACCAGACATACGTGACGTAACGCTGGTCGAATGGAATTTCGATGCCCCAGGTGAGCCGCGCTTTGGGCCGCGAGATGCACAGATCCCCGATCGGCTCCCGCAGCATGGCCATAACCTCGTTGCGAAAGCCTTCGGGGCGGATGAAATCGGGATTTTGCTCGATGTGCTCGAGCAACCGATCCTGGTACTTGCTCATGCGGAAGAAGTAGTTCTCTTCTTCGATAAGTCTGGGCTCAACCAGATGGTCCGGACACTTTCCGCCCACGAGCTCCTTTTCGGTGTAAAAGCGCTCGCAGCCGACGCAGTACAAGCCGCTGTAGCGATCGAAGTAAATATCTCCTGCTTCGTGAACCCGGGTGAGAAATTCCTGCACGTAGCGAACGTGGTAGTCGTCCGTCGTGCGAATGAAATGATCGTAGGAAAAGCCGCACGCATCCCACGCGGCCCGAAACGAGGCGCTCACGTGATCGGTAAACGTCTTCGGATCGAGTCCCGCCTGAGCGGCCGCCTGGGCGATCTTGTCGCCGTGCTCGTCGGTGCCGGTGAGATAGAACGTTTCCACGCCGTTCGCCCTCGAGTAACGCGCCAGGGTATCGGTGACGATCATCGTGTAGGCGCTTCCCAGGTGCGGTTCAGCGTTGACGTAGTAGAGCGGGGTCGTTATGTAGATCGTATCCATCAAAGTTTTGCGGCAGCCTCCAGAAGGAGGTCCTCCAACACCATGCGATAATTGAGGTTTCGCTGCAGCCGGCGGGACGCCTCCGCCGTTCTCGACAGCAGCGACAGGATTTGCTCCGGCCGCGCCGACCGCTGCCGAAGGTGACTGAGGAGATCCCGGTTGGCTATTTCCCCCTCTTCTCCGCTGACGGCGTAGACGAGCATGTCCCGGTACCAGGTCTCCAGCCAGCGGACGACGCGGAGCGCCTCGTCGCGACCGCCGGCGAGCCGCTCGGCGGCGGCGACCGCCGCGCGCCAATCTCCGCCCCGGAGCCCGCCGACGATTTCCGCCCAGTCCCGGCGTTTTTCCAGAAACCCCGCCGCTCCGAGCTGTCGCGCTGCACCCAGGCTCCCCGCCGCGAGGGCCGAGAGATATTCCGCGTCCTCCGGGCTCTTTCCTTCACGGTTGATCAAATAATCGGCCAGTACCGGCTTCGCGAGCGCCGCAAACGCCACGGTCAGACAGCGCGAGCGGACGGTCGGCAGCAAGTCGCTCGGGCTCTTGCCGATCAGGATCATGACGGTATCGCCCGACGGCTCTTCGAGCGTTTTTAGAAGGGCGTTTTGCGCCGTCGCGTTGAGCGCTCCGGCGGGATCGATGATCGCAATTTTTTTCTTGCCCGTGAATGAACGGTAGGTCAAATCCCGTTCCAACTCTCGGACCTGGGCGATGCTGATCTCCTTCCTGTTCGGTTGCAGCTCAAGAAATCGAACGTCGGGGTGATTCCTCTTTGCGATCTGAACGCAGGCGACGCAATGATCGCAAAAGTCGCCGTCGGCTACCGTGCAGTGGATTGCTTTGGCCAGCGAGACCGCGACGGTTCTTTTGCCCACCCCTTCGGGGCCCACGAACACGTAGGCGTGATGCAGTCTTCCCCGCACCAGAGCTCCGGTCAGGCTCTGGATCTGTGTCGGATGTCCGATGATCTCGCCGAATCCCATGCAAGGCCGACCCGGGCCGGCGGCGGTTTTATGCCCAGCCGTATTTCTCGTCCACGATTCGCCGGACGTCGGCAAAAACCTCCTCGATCGACCGGGAGGCGTCGACTACGACGATTCGGTGGGGCTCCGCGCGCGCTAGCTGCAAGAACCCGTCCCGTACCCTTGCGTGGAACTCCAGCCGTTCGCGCTCGAAACGGTCTTCCCCGGGCGCACTCGATTGGCGCTGAAGAGTCCTGGCAAGAGAGATTTCCACCGGACAGTCGAAAAGCAGCGTCAGATCCGCGCTGAGCCCGCCGCTCGCCATTGCATTCAACTGCTTCAGCGCGCCGACATCAATACCCCGCCCGTATCCCTGGTAGGCGAGCGTCGAGTCCGTATACCGGTCGCACAGAACGACCTTTCCCGACTCCAGGGCCGGCCCGATCACCTCATAGACATGCTGTGCGCGGTCCGCGAGGTAGAAAAAGAGCTCGGTTTTGGGCGCGAGCGGTTGCTCGCCGGTCTCGAGCAGGAGCCGGCGAAGTAGCCGGCCGAGAGCCGTGCCCCCGGGTTCGCGCGTCGCCAGGCAGATCTTGCCGCGCCCGGTCAGGTAACCTTCGAGCAGCCTGAGCTGCGTGGATTTTCCCGTGCCGTCGCCGCCCTCCAGGGTAATGAATCGTATCATGGGCCGGAGATGGTCGAGCGCGCGGCGGGAGACGGGCTTCCGAGCACGGCGGAAGGCTCGGATTCCAGGCTTTATGAGGCCGCCGTCAGGCCTTTGCTTCTCCCAACAGGAGGTTGATCCCGTTTACCAGCTGAGTGCTCGTGAAAGGCTTTGTAATGTAATAATCGGCGCCCAGCTTGTAACCTCCCAAAACGTCCTCGTACTGTACTTTCGCCGTCAGGAGGATGACGGGTATGGATGCGGTGTCGGTGGCAGCCTTCAACCGAGTCAAGACTTCCAGCCCGTCCATTTCGGGCATCATGATGTCGAGGATGATCAGATCCGGTTTTTGGGTTTTGAGTTGATTGAGCAGTTCCTGCCCGCTTGAGGCGCTCCAGACGTTGTAGCCTTTTCCTTCCAAAATGGTTTTGACGATCGTGATGATGTCGGGGTTGTCGTCAACCACCATGATGGTCCGCTTTGTGTCCATTCTGTTCCCCTCTCTGCGGTCGGCTGCACCCAAACCCTTTTAAGATTCAAAATTTAGCATCTTCCCGCCGTAATGTAAATTGAGAATTGCGCCTTCGGGCTCGGTTAATCGGTCATGGCGCGCCAGTATTTCTGCGTGATCTCCGACGGCAGCCCGGGGCGCAAGGCGGAAAGCGTGGAGAGCGGTGTCAGGCGAGCCGCAGTGGCGAGGGCGGCCCGGCTGAAAAAGACCCGAACCGCTCCTTGAAGCTCCAAAGAGGGCGGGCTCGCTTCGGAATAGGCCGTGGTTTCGTTGATGAGCACAGCGCCGAAAATCTCTTTCACGGGATCCCCCGACGTTCGAAAACGACCGTTGGACCCGCTCAAAACGATAAGCCCTTCCCAGTGGAAAGGGCCGTTCAGCGCGAGATCGGCGTCCCGAACCACCAAAATCCCGGCGCCCGTCACCGCGCCTGTGACCGCCACCGCGTCCCCGGCCGAAGGCAGTCCGGTGATGCAACGAATCTGGGGCGCCGAGGGGTTTCCCCAGGCTTCGTTGCCGACGAACAGCAGCCCGTCGTCCGGAATCGTGACGATGATCGCGGAGGGGACGCTGCAAACGTCGTTTGCAAGTCGCGCCATGTCTCCGCCGGGCAGGTGGTCGCCGGCGCCGACGGGTCCCGCGTTCTGCCCGACCAGATTCGCACGCTGAAGATCGGTCAACCCCTGGTCGATTCTGAGCCTTGCAGCTTCGTCGGCAACGCTGATCGGGCTTCGAGCCTTCTCGCCGGGCACCACCTGGCGGGTCGCCGGATCGTGATCCATGGCCGAAACGAAAAACGAATCGCCGTTCAGAGCGACTCCACCGGCGCCACCCCGCAGCGCGATCGCCGCATCCGAGAGATCGTAGGTTTTCGTGATCAGAGCTTCGACGGTCTGCGAGGAGACCCCGAAGCTTCCCGTGGACCGCACGAGGCTTCCGCCGGTCAGCGGCGAGATTTCCGTGGTACTGACCGTGTAAACCGAGAATTTCCCGCTTGCGAGATTCTCCGTCCCTTCCACGGGGTCGGGAGGGTGAGCCGGGATACTACGGATCCGGTCTTTGCTCCATTCGATGCCGGACTCGGCGAGATAGAAGGCGACGCTGCCCAACCTGAGATTGGCTGATATTCTGTGGTTGTTCTGAACGGCAAAATAGATCCCGATCCCCAGAGCCATAAGCAAGGCCAGGATCACCAGCGAGGAGAACAAAACCATTCCGTGGTCGTAATTCAGGGAATGCGGGCGCACCGGACGAGCCTCAGTTGCGCAACTCCACGCTGCTGGCGACCTCGGAGGCCACCTTTCCGCCCGCGCGCGGATCCGGATTACTGCGCTGAACCGTGAAGGCAATACGAACCCTTTTGATCGCCGAAAGCTCCGGAGAATCCCCCAGCTCCGTGCCGTTTGCATCGAAGTAGGTGAACAACTCGCCGGGCGCGGATGTCACCACGTTGGCTACCAGGCAGTCGCCGTTTCGCCGGATGATGTCCCTTCCCGGGCAGGTCGTTGTCGGCCCGGTCAACTCGTAACGGACGTTTTCCCGGGGCTCGGTATCGGCGCAGCTGCCGTTGCCGTTGAGGTCCATCTGGATGTGGATGAGCCGTCGGGTGGCGGCGTAGACACGGTTGCAGACGCCGTCGGCATCGCCGTCGGGATCATCGGCGCCCCCTGTTTCTACCGGCGCGGCACCGCGAGCCCAAGCGCCGGCGTTTTTCAAGTCCCGGACGATAATGTCCATGGCT
Source organism: Candidatus Zixiibacteriota bacterium (assembly GCA_035574315.1). NCBI lineage: Bacteria > Pseudomonadati > Candidatus Zixiibacteriota > Candidatus Zixiibacteriota bacterium. The sequence goes on along the minus strand of DATLYW010000027.1, from coordinate 8,208 downwards.
CCACGCGCGTCCTCGAGCGTCTCCAGTCGGGCGTTCTGTCCGACGATGTTGAAAAGCTCGTTTCGATAAAAGCCGTACAGGGCGGTGACCATGACGGCGCCGAGCAATAGCGCGACCAGCTGTTCGGTCAGGCTCAGACCGCGCTCGTTCATGGCGAAAGGACCCCCTCGCGCTCACTCCCTGAACACGAGCGTCGTCAAGACGACCTCACCGTCCTCGTGGTCGCGCCACCAGACCTTGACCACGATCTGCTTCAGCCTGGCCCCTTTCGGCCAGTCGGTCACCGACCAGCAACGATGGAATATTCCACCGGTCCTGCCACCGCCGGTAATGCCGGCGTCGCCTCTGTCCGGGCAGGTCTCGGTGTTCGCCAGAGCCCTGAGGCTCTTTAGCTCCTCGATTTTGTCCTGCCCCAAATGCACCGCCGCGGTGGCGTTCGCGCTCTGAAAGGTCCCCCGGATCACGCCGACGGTGCTCAGCGAATACCCCAAGACCGCGACGGCGATGATGCCGATTGCGACCAGCAGTTCATTGAATGTGTAGCCGCCTTGTTGCCGTCGCTCCGGCAGCCGAAGTCGTCGTTCAGCAGTCCGAATTGCAATCATCAGGTTGGCACACGCGGACGCGTCCGGTTGCGCTCACGACCACCTGCCTGCACATGCCCTCTGCATTGCGCAGCCTGACCCGGTTGGCCGACGCCGTCCCTCGAGGATAGAACAGCACCGCCCCGGCTTTCGTGATGACGATCCCGGGCGGCAACGGCCTCGTTGCGAGCGCCGACGAACCGCTTCGAATCGTGTAGTCGCTCGCTCCCGTCCCGTAGCTGAGCTGGAAGGTGGCATTCTCGGCCGCCGCCCTCATTTTGATGCTGTGAAGCTCCGATTGAACCTGGCGCACCGAGCTGTCCAGATGGTAAGAAGGGAGCAGCCGGGTCCACCCCGGCAACGCGATGGCCGCCAGAATACCGGCGATGATGAGCGCGAACAGAAGTTCTACGAGGGAAAATCCGGACGCTGCATCCACAGCCCGCTTCCGCCTCCACCCCCCGAACATCGCCGGGATTAATACTTCCGGAGATTGCTGGCTGTCAAGGGCCGCCGGCTTGCCCCCGACATCGCGGCCTTTTGGCTGCCGAAAATCCCGGTGTTACAATAGCGCCATGCTATTTTTCGTGACGTTTCTCGCCCTGTTGTTCTGGGGGAAGAGCTTCGGGCTTGCCGAAGCGGCTTTCATCATCCGCCTGAAGAACGGCAACGAATTCGTGACCGGGCGCTACTGGGTCGAGGGAACTCAGGTCTTGTTCGACGCCTACGGCGGCGTGTTCGGGGTTGAAAAGCAGCTCGTGGCGAAGATCGAGCCGTCGGAGAAGGCGGTCAGGCTGCTCGTTGCCCCGGCTGGACCCGCCGAGAAAACAACCCAAGTCGACCGGCCGGAAAAGCCCGCCGCCATCGAGCGAGCGGAAGGACCTCCCACCAAAACCCGGAAACCTGATGACCTCATTCAGCGAGAGTTTGCCGAGCTCAAGGAGCAATCCCGGAAAATCGACGGGATGCTCACCTCCGAGTTGCTGGAACTTTCAAACAGGCTCGCGGTGTTCAGAAGGAAGCTCCAGCAGGAGGGCAAGACAAACGAATACCTGAAGGAATTCACGGAACTTCAGGAGATCGGCGAAACGGTGGAAGCGGCGCTCAAGTCACGGCGTCAGTAGGAATGCTTCCAGTTGACGACCTTCATCGGCTGCGACGAGAGAGCCTTTTTCACGTCGCAGCTGTGATAGCTGATCGTGTTGCTCCCGTTGACTGTGACGTCCGTAACCGTTGAAGTCCCCGAGTAGACTTGGCCGTAGATATTTATGCCGGCGCCGCCGCCGCCGTTCAAAGTGACCGACCCGGTTGCGAGAATGATCCCGTGCCAGGTAAATCCGCCGCCCAGTGTCAGATCGCCCTTAACGAGTAGAATGCCGTAGCCGGTGACGTTGTTGAGTTTCAACCCTTGACTGTTGGGGTGAGCGGGATCGTCGGGCCAGGAATAGACTGTTACGTAGTTGGTTGAACTCCCGAATGTTTCGTTGTTCTGGTCTTCGTACAATATCGTCGTGGCCCCGGCTTTGAGCTGCTCGATTTGGCCGGCGATGTCGATATCGAGCGAGCCGTGTTGGGGCTCAGGAGGAGAACCGGTCAGCGTCGGGTTGCCGTTCAACTCGGTCTCGGCCGGGTCTTTCGTATAGATCGGGGCAAGCGCGCCGCTCACTCCGCAACTGTCGTTGCCGTTGATGGTAAGCGACGACCCGTTTCCGGTAACGTCGCCCTTCGAATAGACGGTCGCCGGGCTGGAAGAGAGGCCGGAATAGAACGTGATGACGGTTTCTACCCGTGCCCTGGCGTTGTTGGGCCCCGTGGCGACCGAAGTGATCACGACTTTCCCGTTGGCGTCCGTCGTGTTGGACGATCCGTCCGCCGCGTCGTTGGTCAAATAGACGACGTACGAAACGTCGTTCATGGTCCCGCTCGCGAGGGCCACGTCGTCGGTTGAAGCCGAATAGCCGTCCAGAATTCCATTCGCGCCCCGACGTCCGGCAAGCTCGTCGCTGTATGACCCGGGATCGGAACTCGATGCGTTCAACACCCGAAGCGTTTCGCGCCCCCGTTCGGCGCCCGCCATCGCGACCTGCAAAGCCATCTGGCTGTTCCTGAAATTGCTGCCGATTCGGATGTCGGTCGAGGACAGAAGGAAGGCCGTCGTGCCGAGCAGCGCCATGGTCCCCAGCAGCGTGAGGGCGGCGATCAGAATGAACCCGCCTTCGTTAGCGGGCGCTCTCGAAACGGTGACAGCCTTGACCTTGCCGTATCTCATGCTTGTCGCTCCTCGCTAAAGCCCCAGATTGACCGGAGTCACGGTGGCGGCAATCTGGTACGTTCGATACCCGTTGTTCTGCGCGTAGTTCGGATCAGGATTGGCCGTCTGCGCCGTAATGCTGATTGCCACCTGACGGATGTCGGCGCTCACGGAAGTCGAGGCGCCGCTCGCGTCGAGATAACTGAACGTGAAAGCCGTGATGTTGTCCGCCAGCACCTCGGTGCTGCCGGTCCCGACCCTGCGCGTGATCCGGTTGTTGGCGTTGTCGAAGGCGTAGACGATTTGCTCGTTTTTCGTGCTGTCGGTGCTAATGCTCCCGCTGGAATCGAGGTCGGCCTGGATCATCAGCTGGGACGCGCTGTAGGTGACTCCGTAGAAGCTTCCTCCGGCAGGATTGTAGCCCGCCATTTTCAGCTCGCGGGTAATGACATCGAGGGCGCCGCGGGCGTTTTGCTCCATCTGGTTGACCTGCTCCTGAGCGTTGTAGAACCGGGCCTGCGTCATGAACGTGGTCGTCACCGCCGCGAGCGTGACCATCCCGATCGCCATCGTTACGAGAAGCTCGGTGAGAGTGAATGCCCGGGTGTCCTTTAATCGCCTGGTTGCCATTTCCGGTCACTCACTGAGACAAAATCGTCTGGAGTGTGATCGACCTGGACACGTTGTTACCTTCGACCCAGCTCACATTGACCGTGACCGTCTTCATGTTGGTCGCCGGCGAGTTGTCCGTGATCGTGGTCGTACGGCTGAAGCTCATCCCGTCCATCGTGACGGTTTGCGCCCCCGCCGGGAAGTTCGCCGTGGTCGTGCCCGTGTAGCCTTTGTTCTGGACGGCCTCGAGCTGTGTCTGAGCGATCGCCGTCGCGGAAGTCACGTTTTTGCTGAAGAAGTTCCCCTGAATGACGCTCACAGTAAGGCTGGCGGTCCCCAACATCCCGATCGATAGAACCGCAAGCGCGACGAGTAGCTCGATCAAGGTGAAGCCGGCCTGGCGTGTTTTGCCTTCGCGACGCATGGTCAGTTGATCTTCACGTTCCCGGTCGGGGTCACTTCGACCGTCTTCGAGCCGCTCGCGTTGGACAGCGTGATCGTCGTTGTTCCGCTCGTGGTCGTACCCCGGCCGATGAAAACCGGGTTGTTACCGGTTTTGGAAAAGGTCACGCTCGGATACTCCAGCGCCTGAAGATCGTAGGTCTCGTTCCACTCGTCCGCATCGAGACTCCCGTTGCCGTTGGCGTCGTTAAAGACCTGGAACTGATAATTGCTCGCGAGAAAATCCACCTGATAGATCGTGTTTTGTTCCACCGCTTTCGAGCGCGCCCACATGAGCTTTACCAGCACTTCCCGCGCCGCGCCATTGAGCTCCATTGCCGGCTGCACGGCGAGATAGCTGGGGATCGCTACTGCGCCCAGGATCGCGAAAACGGCCACCGCGGCCATCATCTCCCCGAGGGTAAATCCACGGCAGTCGTAAAAAATGGCCCGCCACCCCTGTTTTGGAACGAAACCGCCGCTGCGCGCGCCAAACTTTCTCAAAATACCCATCTTCCGTCATCCGCCGCCGGGGGCGGCAAGACCGTGCACTCCTTCGGCTGAGAGTGTGACGCAAGAAAAATACCAACCGAGGGCCGTACCGTGTACGATCAACTTGTCGAATTAAAGGAGCTTTTGCTCCTGGAATCGCCCCGTTCACGGACTGCTGTTCCGTGATTTGTACGGCCCGACAAGGATCTGACAAAATTTGGCAGCGGTTAGCGGGGGAAAAGACAGAAGTCGATCAGCTGGCGGCCGAAGAACAGGTACGCCAGCGCACCGAGGCAGAGAAACGGAGCAAAGGGCATGGCGTATCTCCTGCCCGCCCCCTTGATCACCATCAGCGACAGGCCGACCACGGACCCTCCGAGGGAGGAGAAAAACAGCGTCAGCGGGATTGCGGGCCAGCCCAAAAACGCGCCAATCATCGCCAACAGCTTGATGTCTCCACCTCCCATTCCTTCCACTCCGGTCACCGCCTGATAGGCCCAGGCGAGCGCGAGCAAGAATCCCCCGCCAACCAGCGCGCCGATGAACGCGCTGATCGGGGAAGGAACGAGACCGGAGGGATCTCCGGTGAGATACCTCGCGATGATGGCAAACAGCAGACCTGTCGCGATGCCGGGCAAGCTGATCACGTCCGGCACGATACGCGCGTCGAGATCGATGAACGAAATCACGATCAACGCGGCGACGAACACAAAACTAGCGACGAACGCCAGCCCCAGACCGAACTGCCGAAACAAGGCTACGGCCAGCGAAGCCATGAGCAGCTCCACCACCGGATAACGGATCGAGATGCGCTTGCCGCAGCTCCGGCACCGTGCCTTGAGCAGCAGATAGCTGAGCAACGGGATGTTGTCGTAGAACGCGATGGCCTTGCCGCAATGAAGACAGCGCGACGCCGGGCGAATCACCGATTCGCGTTTCGGGATGCGCGCGATGCACACGTTCAGGAAGCTGCCCACCGCCGCGCCGACAATGAAAACGGTGATGTACGGAAAGAACGGGGACGCCGTCATCGCTCGGTCAGCATCCGGGCCAGCGTCCGCTTCACCTGCTCGCGGTCCTTGTTGGCAAAATACCAGTCGATCGTCCGGTGCAATCCTTCCATGAATCCTACCTTCGGTTCCCACTGGAGCAGCCTTCTGGCGCGCCCGTTGTCGGCGACTCGGTTGAGAGGGCCGGTCGGCATCTCCGGGCGGGTAACGATGTCGGCTTTGTGCCCCGTGTAACGCAACACTTCGCGCGCCGCATCGATCACCCGCACTCGTTCCATCGTCCCCAGATTCACCGCGGTCCCGTCCTCGATTTTTTCCGCCGCCAGGAGCGTTCCTTCGACGATGTCATCGATATACGTCCAGTTGCGAACCTGCAAGCCCGTGCCCCAAACCTCGAAAGGGCTCTCTCCGACGAACGCTCTCGCGATCATCGCGATGACCGCGTGATTTTCGACGCCGCGCGGACCGTAGACGGTGAAGTACCGACAGCTCACCGATTTCAGTCCCTCTTGCTCGTAGTAGGATTTCAGGGTCAGCTCTCCCATGAGCTTGGCCCACCCGTACATGTTGTCCGCCTCGTAAGGAGGCCCGACCATGTCTTCCGCCAGATAAAGCGTCTCCTCGGGGTTCGTCTGGAGCGAGTTCGGATAGACACAGCCCGAGGACGCATAGACGATCTTCTCGACGGCGGCTTCCCGCGCCGCCCGGAAAACCAGGCCATCGAGAATCAGGTTCCTCGAGCACTCCACCTGATGAAGGTCCACGTATCCCCGGCCTCCGTGATCCGCCGCCAAGTGGAATACAACGTCGATCCCGCGCAGTGCCCTTCGGTTCGCCTCCGGATCGTGGAGATCCTCGCACCGGAATTCCACGGCGCCGCTTTTTATATGCGCCTCGATGTTTTCCCGACGCCCGCTGCTCAAGTTGTCCACCACCCTGACTGCAGCGCCACGCCGCACGAGGGCGTCCACCAGAGCTGAACCGATGAATGACGCGCCACCGGTAACCAGTATCTGCAGCTTTTTCCAGTTCATACGCTGAGCCCGCCTCCGACCCCCCCCTCCCCCACGTGTCTCTCCGACATCAGACTAAAGACAGCGCCTTTGACATCCTCGAGGCGGATGCCCAGAATACAGTGAGCCTCTAGGGCAACACACTCGTCGACGCACGGCGGACGAGCAGCTGGAGGCTGAACCACCACCGATCTCGCACACCAGGGTCGAAAACGGGTCGGAGAGTTTGCGCTGGCAGCGGAGCCGCCTTTTGGATGGCAAAACAACCCGACCACGGGAATGCCCGCCGCAGCGGCCAAATGCATGGGTCCGGCATCGTTGCCGACATAAAGGGTGCAACGCCTCAACAACGCCCCGAGCTGCCTGAGGGTTGTCCTGCCGGTAATGTCAATGCAGTTTCTCGCTAATACCTGTTGAAGCGCATAACCTTTTGGCTGATCGTCCGTTCCTCCAATAATCAACAACGTTGCGCCAAATTCCTCCCGTGCCCATGCGCCAAGCTCTGCATATAGCGACACCGGCCACTCCCTTTTTTGAGCGCCCGCGCCCGGGCCGATGCCGATCAGGACACGACCGGGCACCACGCCGTGCTTTTCCAGAAGCTCGTCAGCGAACCGTTCGTCGTCTCTGGCTAGCCACAATTCGATCTCGTCGCATCCCACCTCCCCACCCAGAGCTCGAATCATGTTAAGATTTTGCTGGACCTCGTGTCTAATGCTACGATCCACGAGCACCCGAGTGAGCAGCTTGTCAAACTCCCGATTGAAAGCTTCTTTCTTCGCGTTAACTTTTTCCGAGTACGCGACGCGCTCGCGGGCGCCGCTCGCGTAGACGAGAAAAGTACTATGATACCAATCCACATCCCACCGTGGAATAATAGCCAGATCGAAGCGACGCTTTCTCGTTAGCTGTCTGGCTAAGTTAAGTGCACGCCAATGACGTTGCAGTGGCTCCAGAACTGCCTGTCCTTGCCACGAAAACGTCAGAACTTGATTAACGTGCGGACAGAGTTCGACGAGATTGTAAAGCTCGGGCTTAACGATAAGGGTAATCCAAGCATTAGGTGCGTTCCGACGTAATTCTCGCAAGAACGGTGTCGTCATTACCACGTCACCAATCTCATCAAGCCGCACTACTAAAATATTCCTCGCCCCGGAAAGAGAGCCCCTCGGAAGGTTTTGGTCTGCGCCAAATATGGGTTCAACCCTCTTACCCGGCACCCGCATGAGCCCCGCTACAAACGCTCCGCTTCTGAATCGCCATCGGCTAGCCTCACACGAGACCATTGCTCGCGTCGCCTCCTCCGTGTGTTTTTGCCACGACGAAGAAACTTTGCATCATATCCGGCCCGTCATCGCAAGAAACAATCTCGCACCCTAAATCTATGACGGCTCGCTTGACGATCCCTGGGGTCGGCACCCATTTGTGTCCGTCGCCCACAAAGGGCGAGCCTGGACGCCATATCGCACAATCCGGATGCGGCAAGTAAAGGAAAAGGGTTCCCCCCGGTTTTATCTTTCTCACCCACTCCGCCAAGGCGTCACGCCATCTTTCTATGTGTTCCAGGCAGTGCGAGCTGAAAACGTAATCTAGAGATCCGTCGGCGAAGTCCCGGATCCGATGATTTTTTCCCGATCCCTTTTCCAAATCGACCGGGATAGCTCGGTGATGTGCTAATCTCCCTGTAAAAATGAAGAGGCGTTGAGTATCCTCCCAAGGAACAACAAAGCAAAGAAGCTCCGTGACCAGCGGAGCTGGGAGGAGGTCAACGCCATGAAGAGAATACCACCGAGTGTACGGATGAG
>DATLYW010000026.1 GCA_035574315.1 Candidatus Zixiibacteriota bacterium | reverse complement strand
CCGCCACAACCGCTCCGCAACGACGTGAACAACGCCGCCCTCGACCTGCAGCTTGCCCGAAACACCGAGCAGGCTCGCAGTCTTCGCCAGAACCGCGTAGCGCTGAAAAACGCGCTCCCAAAGGATGACGTTGACGAATCCTGTCTCGTCTTCAAGGGTCATGAAAACCACTCCCCCGGCCGTACCCGGTCTCTGGCGGCAAATGACCATCCCCGCGTAGCGCACGCGCCGGCCGTTCTCCATGGCTGCGACCGTGCGGGCATCGGGCAGCCCTTGCGCGGCCAGAACCGGGCGCAGCTGCGCGAGGGGATGGCCGCGCGCGCTGTGCGACATCGTCCTGTAATCCCAGTCGACCTCTTCCAAAGCGGTAAGCTCCTTGAATTGCGGGACGGGCTCGGCCCCCGCGAGCCGCAGCGAATCTCCCGCTCTGCGGGCCAGGAGCCGGGCTTCCCAGAGGCTCGCCCGACGGTTGGCGTGGAACCCCTCGAAAGCTCCCGCCTCCGCCAGCGCGCTGAGCAGTCCGTCGTGCAGCCCGGTGCGCCGCGCGAACTCCTCCAGCGAAGCGAACGCTTTGCCGCCCCGGGCGGCGACGATTTTTTCGCCGTCCGGTTCGCTCAGCCCTTTCACGTAGCGGAGCCCGATCCGGAGCGCGAAGCCGCCCGTGCTTTCCGCGCAGGGCTCCAGAGTGCAGTGCCACTCGCTGGCGTTCACGTCTACGCGGCGAACCGCCACGCCGTGCCGCCTGGCATCCTCGACAACCGTCGCCGGGCTGTAGAATCCCATCGGCTGGGCGTTGAGCAGCGCGCAGGCGAATTCCGCCGGGTAATGGCACTTGAGCCACGCCGTCGCATACGCGATCAGGGCGAAGCTCGCTGCGTGGCTTTCGGGAAAGCCATATTCGCCGAATCCCCGGATCTGCTCGAACACCCTTTCGGCGAACTCCCGGGCAATGCCCTTCGCCTCCATGCGGCCGATCAACCGTTCGCGATGCCGCTCCATCCGCCCCGAGCGATGCCAGGCGGCCATATCACGCCGCAGCTGGTCCGCCTCGCCCGGCGTGTAGTCCGCCGCGGCCATCGCCAGGCGCATCACCTGCTCCTGGAAGAGCGGGACCCCGAGAGTTTTTTCCAGAACCGGCACCAGGCTGGGATGCGGGTACTCCACCGGCTCCTCGCCGCTTCGGCGCCGCAGATAGGGGTGCACCATGCCGCCGGTAATGGGCCCCGGGCGAACAATGCTGACCTCGATGACCAGATCGTAGAAATTCGCCGGGCGCAGTCGCGGCAGCATGGCCATTTGCGCCCGGCTCTCGATCTGGAAGACGCCCACGGTATCGCTTCGGCAGATCATGTCGAACGTCGCCGCGTCGCCGTCCGGAATCGTCGCCATCTCGAGACTTACCCCGCGGTACTTGCGCAAGAGCTTGAAGGAGAGATCGAGCACCGTGAGCCCGCCCAGGCCGAGCAGATCGACCTTGAACAGTCCCAGATCCTCCAGATCGTTCTTGTCCCATTGGATCACGGTGCGCCCCGGCATGGCGGCATTCTCGATCGGCACGAGGTCGTGCACCGGCCCATGTCCCAGCAAGAACCCGCCCGGATGAATCGAAAGGTGGCGCGGGAAATCGATAATCTCGTTGGCCCACCGGAGGAGCCGGCGGTGCGCGGCGCTGGCAGGATCGAGATCGAGCTGCCGGAGGGCGCTCGGTGCAACCGTGCCGTAGGAGGACAGGAACTTCGCTACCCGGTCGAGCGAAGTCTCCGGAATTCCCAGAGCCTTGCCGACGTCGCGGATCGCCGAGCGCGCCCGGTACCGGATGACGTTGGCCGTCATCGCCGCCCGATCGCGGCCGTAGCGCTCGTAGACGTGCTGGATGACTTCTTCACGGCGGTCGTGCTGAATGTCGAGATCGATATCCGGCGGTTCGGCCCGCTCCCGGGAAATGAAGCGCTCGAAGAGAAGCCCCATGCGAACAGGATCGATCGCCGTGATCCCCAGACAGTAACAGACCGCGGAGTTCGCCGCCGACCCGCGTCCCTGGCAGAGAATGCCCTTTTGACGGCAAAACTCGACGATCTCCCACATGGTGAGAAAGTAGCCGGGATAATCCAGCTCGGCGATCAGCTCGAGCTCCCTGTCCAGCTGCCGTGCCACCTCAGGAGGAACCCGGCCTCCGTAGCGGCGACGCGCCCCGCGAAACGCCAGCTCCCTCAGCCACTCCATCGAGGTCCTGCCGTCCGGCATCGCGTGCGACGGGTAGCGGTAACGAATCTCGTCCAGGGAAAAGCCGCATCGCTCCGCGATCTCCAAGGTCCTCGCCACGGCGGCCGGCTCGTCGGCGAACAGCTGAGCGAACGGCTGAGGCGGCTTGAGGTCGTGCTCCGCGTTCGGCTTGAGCTTTCGCCCGCAGGCGGCGACGGGAGCGCCGTGCCGGATCGCCGTCAGGATATCCTGCAGGGGCCGGCGCGCGCCGGCGTGATAGAGGACCTCCGTCACGGCCGCGAGGGGAAAGCCGTAACGGAGCGCCAGCCCTCGCAAACGCTCCTCCCTTGCGATCTCCTCCTCCCTGCGGTGGCGCGCCAGCGCGCCGTAGAGCCGGTCTCCAAATGCTTCGCGCAGCGGGGCGGCGACCGTTGCGGCCGCCGGACCGTCCCCGCTCCAGAGGGCGATCAAGCCTCCGGCACGCTCGCAGATCTCGCTCCAGCGGACCGCGCTCTCCCCTTTTTCCGAGCGTAGCCGTCCCGCCGTGATCAACCGGCAAAGGTTGGCGTAGCCGGGGCGGTCCTGGGCGAGCAGGACGATCGTGGAGCCGTCGTCGACGGTGACTTCCGATCCGACGAGCAAACGAACCCCGAGCTCGCGCGCCTTCACGTGTGCCCGCACGACGCCGTAGACGCCGTCGCGGTCGGTCAGGGCGATCGCGGGCAGTCCGAGGCGATGAGCCTCTTCCACCAGCTCGTCGGGGTGGCTCGCCCCTTCGAGAAAGGAAAAGTTGCTCTTGCACCAGAGGGGAACGTAGGAGGACATCGAGGGCAGTCTATCAAAGGCGCCCGGACTTCAAAATCCAGGCCCGGAGAGATGCTCGTGCTCGAACGCCGCGGCCCGCCCGTTCGGCGCGGTCAAAGATGGGCGGCGAGGATCTCTTTTTTGCGGAAGCAGCTCTCGACGTGGTCGTTGACGAGCCCGGTGGCCTGCATATGGGCGTAGCAGACGGTCGAGCCGATGAACTGAAAACCCCGCTGCTTGAGGTCCTTGCTCAAGGCGTCCGATTCTCGGCTGGTCGCGGGATAGTCCCCGAGGACCCTGAGCCGGTGCACGATCGGCCTGCCGTTCACGAATCGCCAGATGTAGCGGTCGAAGCTCCCGAACTCTTCCTGAATCTCGAGAAAGCGCCTGGCGTTGTTGATCGCCGCGCGGATTTTCCGCTCGTTGCGAATGATGCCGGGATCGCGCAAGAGCGAACGCACCTCCCGCCCACCGTAGCGTGCGACCGTCTGAGCGTCGAACCCGGCGAAAGCCCGCCGGTAGGCCTCCCGCTTGCGTAGCACCGTATACCAGCTTAGCCCCGCCTGCGCCGATTCCAGCGTCAGGAACTCGAACATCGTCCGGTCGTCGTGGACCGGCACGCCCCATTCCCTGTCGTGGTAGGCAACGTAGTCCGGCTTGCTGAGGTCGACCCACGGACAACGGTGAACGGTCTGGCTGGAGCGCATGGCCTGCATGCTTTACCGGCCGGTTACCAGCCGCACGTCGGGGACAACGCCGTCAAGGCCTGCTTCGCGTGCCACAAGCAGCCGGAAGGAAAACGATTGCGTCTTCATCGGTCTCCGAAACTGAGGCCGGACGGACGGCGGCTCCGAAGCCAGCTGTAGATCATGCAGGCGCTCGCCGCGGCGGCGAGGTGCTTCAAGGTATGGCCGCTGGCGATCTCACCCGCAGCGTAGATCCGTGCGTCGAAGAGCTCGAAAAGCCGCGCCGCGACATACCAGCCGAGCGCGCCGTAGAGCTTTTCGCCGTGGCTGTAGGCCGCGGGACGCGACAACAGCGTCAGCGGGATTGCGATGGCGGCATAGAGCTGGCTGAGAAGATACGGGCGCAGGTCTCCCGCGCCCCAGCGCTCGGTGAGGTGCCAGTAAACGACCGTGCCGGCGCCGAGCAGAAGCAGGGGCAGGAACAGCCGGCTGCCCGCGCGGTGGTCGATCCACTCGGCGATCACGATCGCGAGCAGCGACATGGTCGCGAGCGCGATCGGCAGCCGATCCCACACCAGCCGCTCGTTGTCGGGTTGCCAGTGATAATAGAAGGAGCCGGCCCCGGCCAGCGCCACGGCGCCGAAAAAGAAGGCGTACATCCAGCGTGCCGGAGCGTGCCGCAACCCCGGAAGCGAGCGGGCCGAGCCGCAGCGCCACAGACCCCAGGCGCCGGCTAGCGCCAGCGGCAGATTGGAGGCGACGTTCCAGAAATTGGGTATCCCGAGCAGGGTACGGCGGTCGGCGAACTCGTGGTACCACTGCGGCTGGGGAACGCGCGGAACGAACCACAGGCCCGCCACGCCCACCGCGGCGAGGGCAACCAAGAGACCCGGCAGCCACCGGCCCGCTCCCCGACGAACCGTCATGGCGGCCAAAACCCGCTCGCCCGCCGCGCGCCGGCCGCCGGGGGCTCCTCGACCAAGAGGCTCGAACGCAGCTGGCTCATTTCGTCCTGGCGCAGTCGATCATTTCCTGGAAATCGACGACGACCGCGGGCTCGCCGCCGACGACCCAGGCGTCGTGCCCGGAGGGAAGCAGCGACACGTCGCCCGCCTTGCAGTCGAACTCGGTGCCATCGTCCATCTTGATCCGAAGGACACCCGACACGTGGTACTGGAAATGGGGGCTTCGCAGCTCCTGGTCCTCGCCAGCGGCTGCACGGAGGTCGCCCACCTCCAGCCCGGCTCGAAAACGGCCCGGCCGATGGTCGCCCCGCCGACCGTCACGAGCTCGAGCCTTCCTTTAGGAAACTCGCGCACTTCGTTGGCGTTCGAGAAGTTTTTCCGTTCCGCTCTCTCCATAAGTCCCCCATCCGTCGAACGTGTTGTCGATCTCGACCGCCGGAAGGCCCGCTGCGCAGGACCGAAGCATTTCCTTCGTGCTCAAACCGTCCGGGAAAAAATTCCCCGGCCACTCCCTGTAGCTGTACCCGCTGCTACCCGTCCAGCGCTGCAAGGACCTCTCCTTTCGCAGCCCGGTCGACCTTTGCTGCCATGCTATCTCACTCGCTTCGCTGTTCCAACCGGGCTGTCGCGAGGCAAGGACGCCCTTTCGCGCCGGCCAGGCAAGGGCTGCTGGCTGCAATTTTTGGCAGCGGGAATATCGTGCCGTGCTTTTTCTCAAATCCGGCAACCGGGCAGGCTCGTGCCGCAATCCCGGGACTCGGTCCAGCCGAGCGCGCGCAATAGAAGCGGGGATTTCGTCGTGATTGCCCATGTCGCTCCAGTTTGGCTCGCTCTTTGCTGTACATAGTCACCGTTGGCCGTTTGCGGTGCGGAGGCCGACAATAAGGAGAACAACTTGAGTACCGATGCCTCGGTTGTCACGCCAGTGTTCGCCAAAGCTGACAAACCTGCTTCGACCGCTTCGTCGAAGAAATACAAGTCGGTGCCCGAGAACTGGAAAGCCGTCCCGGAAGCCAGGTTCCGCCAGGTGATTTCTCACCTGGAGTCGGTCCTGTTCGAGATCAGCCCCGACGGGTCGAGCGTCCATTTGCCTCAGGGAAGCAACGCCGGGCCGGCGCTTCAGCGTTGGGCGGCCCACCTTCGAGACGCTTTGAAAGCGTTGACGACCGGCTCGTAGCGCGGACCGGATTCCCCTCCACTCCCAGCCGCACGCATCGCGCCCTCCCTCCCGGGCTTGTTCGTGTCGCCTTTTTCAGTCGCCCCCCGAAGAGCCAGCCCTTCGCCTCGTTGCACCGGGCGCGCACCGTCACCGCAAGCGCACCGCCCGGCGTAAATGGTAAATCCGCTGCCGTACGCTCCCAAAAGTTGCTGAATCCCCCTTTCCTTCCTTGCTCTCCATACACACCTGAGATAATGGTTAGCTGAACGGCCCGGTGCGAGGGCCTTATCGACATGCCCGCGCTCAAAAAGACCAAGGCGCGCGACGACGCGCTTCCGATCCGTCGTCCCGACGACAGCTTTGACTACCCGACCGGAATGGTCTGGTGCCCGATGAAGATGAGCGGCATGGCCGTCATGCGCTGCGCCCGCCTGCAAAGAGAGCTGGGGTGCGGCACCCTCAACGATCTTCGCTTGCTGAAAACGATCAAGCCCCAACGGGTGGTGCTCTTCTGGCCGTGGCTCAAACGCTGGGGCGAATGCCCTGAGCGGGCGACGGAAAAGGAATTCCGGGAGCTGTTGCGAGCCGTCACGCCGCTCAGGCTGGTGCGGTCGCCCTCCCGGGAGCGCGACCGGTGTCGCTGCCCCGGATGCGGCGGGCCCAAAGGGGCGTCCGCGAGCCTCTGCCGGCCGTGCTGGCTCTGCTCGGTGAAAGCCAATAAGCTCCGAGGATCAAGGAGGTAGGACCGAAAATGGAATGGACGCGCAGGGAGTTCATCACCAATGTGAGCGTCGCGGCTCTGGCGGCCGTTCTGCCGCTCGATCGCGCCGGTGCGCAAGCCCGATCGGGCGTGAGCGGCCGCGATCGCGTGGTTATCTGCAACGAGGACTCCAACACGCTTTCGGTGATCGATCCGAACACGAACACGGTCGCAGCCACGATCAATCTCACGTCCTTCGACGAAGATCCCCGGCCGCCGTTCCGGTTCGTCACCGGCGGCGTCATGCCCACGCACGCCGCGATGATCGGCAAACCCCTCTATCACGGCGCGATCAACATTCACGGCGCCGCCCCCTCGCCGGACAACCGCCTCCTGGCGAGCACCGGCCGCGGCTCGAGCAACGTCTATCTCGTCGACCTGGAGACCATGCGGGTGGTCGGCAACACACCCAATCCCCAGGCCGGAGATCAAGCCAACCCCGAACGGCTGACCAGCGGTGTCCTGGTGGGAAGGGAGCCGCACGAGCCGACCTTCAGCCGGAACGGAAAGGAGCTTTGGGTGACGATCCGGGGCGAGAGCCGTATCGCGATCCTCGACGTGGCGGCGGCCCGCAAGGAGTCGGGCGGAGTGGCGTCGCGTGCGGTGCGGCATTATCTCCAATGCGTCAACGGTCCGGCTCAAGTCTGGTTTTCCGCGGACGGCCAGCTGGCGTTCGTCGTTTCGCAAAAGTCCTCGCAGCTGGAGGTGATCCGAACGAATTTCGGGCGCGATGGTTTCAGCCGGCCGAAAAGACTCAGGCTCCTCGACATCAAGGCCCAGGACCCGTTCGGGTTCACGCCCTTCGAGAAGACGACGCCCGACGGACGCGAGCTCTGGCTATCGCACAAGCTCGCCGACGCCGTCTCGGCCTGGTCCGTGGCCGCGGAGCCGCGCGTGAGCGATACCGTCTCGTTGGGGAAGCTGGCCCGCCCGAATCACATCGAGTTCGTCGAGAATTCCAACGGCAAGGCGGTGTACGTTTCGCTCGCCCGCGTCGACGACGGCGGCCCCGGCGGCGTCGCCTCGAGCCGGATCGCCATCATCGACCGCGCCGCGCCGGCGGGCGGCCGCAAGGTGGTCGGTACGTTCTTCAGCCACGGCCGCGAGGCGCACGGACTGTGGACCAATCCCGAGAATACGGTCCTCTACATCGCCCATGAGCAGGACGAGCTTCCGGGGACGCCCAACGAAGGACAGACGGTCTGCACGGCGTTCGACGTCTCCGATCCCTTCAGGCCGCAGTTCGTCGCCCAGATTCCCCTCGGGGAGCTCTCACTGCCCTCGGGCAAGCTGCGCAACAAGAAGAGCATCAATCTGGTCTATGTCCGGTCGGGAGCGCGCAGCCAGACGGCCTAGCGGAGAGCGCGATGACGGATTCGAAGACCGCGACTCTGGCACAAGCGGGCCCCGCGGGCCGTCACCCCGGAACAGGGCCCTCAGGACGACCGGCCGGGTCGAGCCCGTACCGGCGCGAGCTGGAAGAAGCGATGGACAACATGATGAAGGAGATGCACGCGGCGGGCTACACCGGGAACCCCGACGTCGACTTCCTGGCCATGATGATTCCCCATCATCAGGGCGCCGTAGCGATGGCCCGAGCCGTCCTGATCCACGGTGAAGACCCTCTCACCCGTCGTCTCGCCGAAGAGATCATTGCTTCCCAGACCGCCGAGATCGCAGCCATGACCCGGCGGCTCGAGATCCTGCGCCGCGGCGCGGACCCGGACCCGGGCGGCTTTCCCGCGATTCACGGAACGCGCGGCACCGACCCGCATCGGTGAGCACGTCCGTCGGGCAGCCGAATCCGGACACGGAGTTTTGCGCCGCCTGCGGGACGCGCCGGGGCGAAGGAGCTTACTCCCCTTCGTGGCGGTACAGCCCGAGGCTTTCGAGCACCGGCCGATCGGTCACGGAAAAGATGATCGCCGGCTCCTTTCTCGAGCGGTTCTTGAAGCGATGCCATTTCGAGGAGGGAACGAAAAAGCAGTCTCTGGTTTCCCAGCCGAGATCCTCCCCGGCGCCCTTTTTCTCTCCAACGGTAGTGACCCCCTCGCCCTGCACGACGTGGTAGATCGTGCTGCTGGTGTGGCGGTGCGGCCGCGTTTCCTCGCCGGGCCGGAGCATCTGAATCCAGCAGCCGATAGTGGGCAGAGTCGGACCCCCGGTCAGCGGGTTGGCGTACTCCAGCAATATCCCGTCGTGGGGATCCGCCGCCCCCGCGGCCGAGAGCTCGTTCAAAGCCTTCAGCGCGTCACGCCACTTGTAGGTGTAGGGCAGAGCGCCTCCCCCGACTTTGCCCGCCCGTGGCCGGATGGCCCCCAGCCGCTGCCGGCAATAGCCGTCGGGCCTGGTCACGGGTTGAGCCGGCCCTTCGCCGTAGTTTTCCTGGAAGTTGGCGTCCAGGTGATTGACGAGGTGGATATCGAGCACGTCCAGCCAGATCATCGGCTTGTCGCCCGGATTGTAGTGATCGTGCCAGGTCCAGTTCGGGGTGAGGATCAGGTCTCCCGGCTCCATGAGCATCCGCTCGCCTTCCACCGTCGTGTACCCCCGCCCGTCCGCCTCGACCACGAACCGCAGCGCGGCCGGAGTGTGCCGATGGCATTCCGCTCGCTCTCCCGGCTTCACCAGCTGGACCGACATCTGGAGCGTGCGGCTGGTCGCCTTCTGGGCGGCGATTCCCGGATTGACGAGCTGAACGGTGCGCCGTTTGGCCGCCTCGTCGACATGGCCCAGCCGGACAACCTCTCCGGATTCCATTAGACAGGAATAGATCACCGGCCAGCGCCAGAGAAACGGCTTCAACTCGGGCTTGGGCTCCCGGGGCTGCCAGTGACCGCCCAGGGAATTCTCCGCCATCCGGCGGTGCAGCGCATCGAGCCGTGCCTCGTCCGTCTTCGAATCAACCTGGCTCATGGTCGTTCTCCTCGGTCTGCCGGCGACGCAACCGGAGGCCGGTCTCGCCGGCCGCCTTTTCGGCCCTCGTTAACAGCTCGGTTCACCCCTTGTCAAACGGGCCCCGCCACCGTTCAGCGCTTCCCGGCCCGCAGCCGGTCGGCGGCTCCCGCGGCCGGATCCTTGCTCGCGTCGCGCAGGAGGTTTTTCTGGATCTTCGAACTCGGCGTTTTCGGCAGTTCGAGGCGGTACTCGATGTAGCGCGGAATCTTGAACGGGGCCAGGCGGCCCGCGCAAAAGCTCCAGAGCTCTTCGGGCGGAACCGTGTCGGGCGTCGCCGGCGGCTTGAGAACCACGAAGGCCTTCACCTCTTCCCCGCGGATAGGATCCGGCACGCCGACCACGGCGGACTCCGCGACCGCGGGATGCGCATTCAACACCCGTTCGACCTCCTCGGAAGAGATGTTCTCGTCCCCGCGCCGCACGATGTCCTTCAGCCGGTCGACGAAATACAGGAATCCGTCCTCGTCCACGTACCCCAGATCCCCGGTTCTGAGCCAGCCTCCCACGAGGGCCTTTGCCGTCGCCTCGGGGTTCTTGAAATACCCCTGCATCACGGCCGGGCTTTGCTTCAAGATCTCGCCGGGCCGGCCCGGGGGAAGATCTCGGCCCGAATCGTCGACGATCCGGATGCGATGCACCTGGGGAGCGAGCGGCAGGCCGCAGCTCCCCAGCTTGCGCCGGGTCTTGTCGAGCGGTCCGATGACGCTGAGAATGTCTTCGGTCAAGCTGTACGACGGCACGGCGACGAGATCGAACCGTTCCTCGAAGCGCACATGCGCTTCGGGGGGAAGCAGGGCGACGACCAGCCTCAGAGGATTGTCGCGATCGTCCGGCCGCTCGGGCAGGCTCAGGAGGATCTGCGGGATCGTGCGCATCAGGCTTGACGTCGTGGCGCCGTACTGCCGCACTTCATCCCAGAAGCGCGAGGCGCTGAAGCGCTCGGTGAGAACGATCGAGCCTCCGACCGACAGCATGGCGATGCACATGTGGCAGAGCGCGTTCACGTGAAACAGCGGCAGGAGGCAGAGCACGCGGTCGCGCTCGGTCCAGCCCAGCCCTTCGGCGCGCTGTCTGGGCGCGAACGCGTACGCGTACTGCGACAACATGACGCCCTTGGGCCGATCGGTGGTCCCCGAGGTATAAGTGATGGAGGCGAGATCGTCGGGACCTGCCGCACCGGCCAAGGGCGCGGCCGCGTCGCCGAGAAAATCCCGCTCCCAGTCCAGTGCTCCGGGCCTGTTGTCCTTGCCGACGACGATGGTCGCACGCAGGCGCGGCAGTTGCGGCCGGAGCGAATCGAGCAACGGCGCGAGATCCGTCGAGGTCAGAACGGCCGCGGATTCCGAGTGGTGGAGCACGTATTCGGCCTCGTCGGCGGTGTAGCTCGGGTTCACGGGAACGAAGACCAGCCCGAGCTTCGCCGCCGCGAAGACCGCAAAGAGATACTCCGGGCAGTTCGGGAGCATCAGCGCGACCCGCTCGCCTTTTTTCAGACCCAGCCGGAGAAAACCTTCGGCGGCGCGGTCGACCTCGAGCCCGAACTCCCGATAGCTCCAGCACCGGTCCTTGAAGATCAGCGCCGGATTCTCCGGATGAAGCGCCGCCCTCTCGTCGATCAGTTGCCCCAGAGTGGCCGGCGTTTTCATGTGGGAAAAACCTTGCCAGCCCTTTTCAACACCGCGTCGACCAGCTCTCCGGCCGAGCCGAGGTAGCTCTCCGGGGCGGCGAGCACGGACCAGTCGATTCCTCCCCCGGGGATCCTCCTTTCGGCGAGCGCCTCCACCACCTCGATCAACGGCCGGTTTTCTCCTTCGGCCGTCGCACAGGCCCGCCTGACCAGCTCCTCGGCCTCGGGCCGGGGCATGTGCGCGGACAGGGTGAAGACCGCGGCTTCTGCGAGCACCACGTCGTTCGCGCGCCGGATGTTCTCGCGCATTCGCGCTTCGTCGACCCGCACGTTTCGCGCCAGGTAAAGAGCGTGCCTGAGCGCGCCCCCGGTCAAGAGCGCCATCTGCGGCAGCACCAGCCACTCGACCTGCCATCCGTGCGTGCCGCGCTCGTGCTCCTGGATCTGCGCCTGGTGCATGGCCGAAAGGAGCGCGGCATTGGCGCGCGCCGCAGCGAGCACCAGCTCGCTCGCGACGGGATTGCTCTTCTGCGGCATCGTGCTGCTCGCTCCGCGCCCCTTGTCGGCGGATTCGGCAAGCTCGCCGACCTCGGTTTGCGCCAGCAGCACGACGTCCTGCGCCATCTTCCCCAGGCTCCCGGTCAGCAGGCTCAGCCACCCGGCGAACTCGGCGAAGCCGTCCCGTTGCGCGTGCCACGGCATCGCCGCCTCGGCCAGTCCGAGCTCCCGGGCGAGCACCTCGGCGACCGCGAGCCCCTTGCCGCCGAGGGCGGCGAGGGTCCCCGCCGCGCCGCCGAACTGCAGCACGAGCAGCCTCGGCGCCATCTCCCTCAACCGCTCGCCGTGGCGCACCAGCGGCGCCAGCCATGCCGCCGCTTTCAAGCCGAGCGTCACCGGCAAAGCCTGCTGGCCGTGCGTTCTTCCCGCCATCACGGTTTCCCGGTGGCGGCGTGCCAGCCCCGCCAGCTCTTCCACCAGCTCGGAAAGGCGCTTCTCGAGGACCCCGACGACGCCGCGAAGCTGAAGCACGCACGCCGTATCCATGATGTCCTGGGTGGTCGCGCCCCAGTGAACGTAGGGCGCGGCATCGGGACCGACCGCCGCGCGGAGCCGCTGCACGAGCCCGATCACCGGAAATCCGGAGCGAGCCGTGCCTTCGGCAAGGGCGCCGGGATCGATTGTCGCTTCGTCGGCCGCCTTTGCGATCTCGGCCGCGGCGCTCTGCGGGATGACGCCCACTCGCGCTTCGGCGGCCGCGAGCGCCGCCTCCACCTCGATGAGCGCCCGCACGAACGCGCCGTCGCTCAGGCGCTCCGCGACGTCGGGATCGGTAAAGAGCGGCCCGAAGATCGCCGAATCGAGCGCCGTGGCCATTTCCTGCCCCTCCTCCGCCGCTACGCGTCGAAAAAGACCGTCTCGCCTTCCCCCTGGAGGCGGATGTCGAAGCGGTAGACGGCGCCTCCCTCCCGGTTTTCCCGCGCCGCAATCAGCGTCTGCCGCCGCCGTTTGTCCCTGATGCACGACAGGACGGGGTCGCCGGCGTTCGACGCCTCGTCGGAAAAATAGATGCGTGTATGCGCGTGGATGAGCATCCCCCGGGCGAACACCGCCACGTTGATGTGCGGCGCCTGGATCGTCGTCCCCGGGCCGGGAACGGATCCCGGCTTGATCGTCTCGAACCAGAACTCTCCCCGCTCATTGGTCCCGCAACGCCCCCATCCGGAGAAGCTCGGGTCGAGGGGCTTTTCCTGCTTGTCCTCCGGGTGATGGTAGCGCCCGTAGGCGTTGGCCTGCCAGATCTCGACGAGCGCGTCCGGAACCGGCTGGCCGTCGCCGTCGAGAACGCGGCCTTCGATCCGGATCTTTTCTCCGGCGGTCCCCTCGCCCGCGAGCCGGTTCATCGGCGAGCGCGTCAGCCCCAGCGAATAGAACGGCCCGACCGTTTGCGACGGCGTCTGCTTCATGGCCGCCCCTCCTCGAACGGCGTCTGCCGCCGGCCGCGCAGAACGATGTCGAAACGATACCCGAGCGCCCACTCGGGCTCGGTCACGTCGTGCGCGTAGGAAGCGATCAGCCGTTCGCGCGCCTTCTTGCTCGGGATCGAGCTCAAAATCGGATCGAGGGGGAGGAGCGGGTCGCCCGGGAAGAAAAATTGCGTGACGAGCCGGGTCACGAAGCACGGGCCGAACAGCGAGAGATGAATGTGCGACGGCCGCCACGCATTGGGATGGTTGAGCCAGGGATAAGCGCCCGGCCGGATGGTGACGAAGCGGTACTCCCCTTTTTCGTTGGTCATGCAGCGGCCGGCGCCGATGAAATTGGGATCGAGCGGGGCGTCGTGCTGGTCCGCGTCATGCTGGTAGCGGCCGGCGGCGTTGGCCTGCCAGATCTCGATAAGGGTGTTCGGCACGGGCCGCTCGTCTTCGTCGAGCACGCGCCCGACGATGATCAGGCGCTCGCCCATCGCCTCCACGCCGGTCCCCGCGTTGCGCGTGAGGTCGTTGTCGCCGGGACGCACCGCCTCGTGGCCGAAAAGCGGCCCCGTGATTTCCGACAGCGTCTGCTTGATCCGCACCAGGCGTTTCAGCGGCGCCCGCTTCAACGAGGACCTGTATCCCTCGTAGCGGTAAGGCGGATGCGACTTCCAGTCGCGCGGATTGTACTCTCTTACCTCCATGGTCCGTCCTCCGCGAGGTTTTCCCTCGACTTTCTCCATTCAGAGACGCGCCAGAACCTCGTTTCGCAGCCATTCCATGCGCTCCAGCGTTTCCGCGACGCCGGGGCGTCGAACGTCGAGGATCAGGACGTCCGCTCCCGCCGCGCGGTACTCGCGGACGTCCGAAGCGATCTCCGGGGCGCTTCCCGTGAACCGCCGGCGCCGGCCCGGCACGCTTTCGATCTCGCGATCGAACAGCGAGCCCTTGAACGCTACCCGGATCTGTTCGGGATCCCGGCCTGCCGCCCGCGCCGCGGTTCGCAGCGCGGCCACGCTGCGCTCCAGATCGCGGGGTTCGAGCGGCACCGCGGGCACTCCCCCGATCGGATGCCAGCCGTCTCCCAGCTCGGCGGCGCGGCGAATGGCCTTGTCGCTGTGGCCGCCGATCCAGATCGGAATCCCGGGCTTCTGGACGGGCCTGGGCACGAAGACGATGTCGGAGAAGCTGCAGTACTTTCCCTCGAAGCGCGGATTTTCCGCCGTCCACAGCTCGCGGAACGCCCGGATGTACTCGTCGGTCACCCGCCCGCGCTCCCCGTAGGGCGGCGCGCCGAGAGCCTCGAACTCCTCCTTCATCCAACCCGCGCCGATTCCGGCGACGATCCGCCCTCCGGACAGCACGTCGAGGGTCGCCAGCATCTTGGCCGTCACCACCGGGCTGCGATACGGGGCGATCATCACGCTGGTGACGAATCGCAGCCGTTCGGTCGCCCCGGCCAGAAAGCCGATCGTCGCGAGCGCTTCGAGATGATGCCCTGAGCCGGGGTATTTCCCGTCCAGAGTGTAAGGATACGGAACCGAGATACGTCTGGGCACGACGACGTGGTCCGCGACCGTCACGTAGTCGAAGCCCAGCGCTTCGGCGCGACGCGCGAACGCAACGAGGCCGGCCGGGCTGAACCCGGGGCTGGAAGCCGGCAGGTGCAGTCCAAACTCCATCCCGACCCTCTGACGCCGGTAACGCCGGTTCGGTCCGGCCGGGCGAGGCCCGCCCGCGCGCTGCCATGGCACGGCATTTACATGGTTACGAGCCCGCTTGCGTCAAGCGTTGATCCCCGCCAGCTTCAGATCGTAGAGCCGCAGCACGTTCTCGCGCACGACCTTGCGGAAGACCTCGATCGGCAGATGACCGAGCTCCTCCGCGATCACGCGGCGCGAATGCGGCCACGTGGAGGCCGCGTGCGGATAGTCGTTCGACCACATGCACACGTCCGAGCCCCACCAGTCGAGCAGCCTCCCGCCGGTCGGGTCGCTGAAGAAAGTGGCGTAGACCTGCTTGCAGTATTCGCTCGGCAACTTCTTCATCGCCGGGACGGGCACGCGCGGCGAATGGCGGATGTAGTACTTGTCCCACTCGTGAATGTGGAACGGTATCCAGGCGATCTCGTTCTCGACGTACACGAACTTGAGCCGCGGAAAGCGCTCCATGACCCCGCTGAACACGAGATCGAACAGGGAGTTGGCCGCGTCGTACAGTTTGGTGTTCACCGTATGGCGGTAAGTGTCGAGCCCCTTTCGCTCGAAGCGGCTGTAGTTGAACCCCGTCAGGATGTGCAGGTTCACCGGCATGTTCAGCTCTTGCGCCGCTTCCCAGAACGGATCGTAGTAATCACTGGTGAACGGAAGGTGCGGCGGCGGGACCTGCCAGATCAGACAGCCGACCAGCCCGGCTTTTTTGCAGCGCTCCAGCTCCTTGATGGCCTTGGGAATGTTGTAGAGCGAAATCATCGGGATTCCCACCAGCCTGTCGGGATGGACCTTGCAGTATTCGATCAGCCAGTCGTTGGCGATCTCGAAGCAGGCTTCCTGAAGCTCCGCGTCCTCCAGGGCGAACAAGCGCAACCCCAGCGTGGGATAGAGAACTTCGGCGGACACGCCGTCGATCTCCATTTCCTGGATCCGCGCTCTCGGGTCCCAGCCGCCCGGTTTTTCCCCGGCGGTCCTGCGCGGCGGGTATTCGGGATATTTTTCCCGCAGCGACGGGGTCAGATTTTTCACCCAGAGATCGTCGGGTTCCATGATATGCGAGTCAGCGGAAACGATGATTTCCTGCGCGATATCGGCTTCCGTCTTGTGCGCCAGCGCCGTTTGTGCCGCCATCTTGCTCCTCCTGCTTGCAGTCTCGGTATCCCGTTTATGCTTTTTTTGCCGATTTGTCCAGGGAAGCGGCGACCGCCGGTTGCAGGATATGGCCATCGGATGGACATCGCGACCGGAGTACGTTACTACGGAGTTGATCGGGAGGCGTCGTTGCGGTTCCGGGGTCCTGGTTCTCGGTTTCCGGGTTCTTTACTTGAACCATTGAACCTTCGAACTTTTGAAACTTCGGCCGGCGCGGCACGGCTTGAACCGCTTGAACGGCCGCGTTCCGCGGCCGCTGCTTCGGCCGAGCGTAGGCGATTGAACGGCTTGAACCGTTCGAACCGCCGAAGCCGGCGCGGCTCACAGGTGTTCTCGATGCGACTGCGAACGGATCTCCTTGCTCTCCTTCTGCTTGTCGCGGCCGCGGCGCCGCTCGCTGCCGGCGAAGCCGAGCGCGCTTACGACCGCGGCCTGCGCCTCCAGCGCGCGGGGCGGCTCAAGGAAGCGATCGCCGCGTACGAGCAGGCGATCAAGGCCGACCCCCGCGCCGTGGCCCCTTACGTCGGCAGAGGAACGGCGAACGCGGCGCTCGGCAGGCACGAAACCGCCATCAAGGACTACGATCAGGCGATCAGGCTCGACCCCAAGCTCCCGGACGCCTACTTCAACCGCGGCAACGCCTACGACGAGCTGCGCCAGTACGAGCGCGCCATCCGCGACTACGACCAGGCGATCAGGCTCGACCCCAAGCTCGCCGCGGCGCACGTCAATCGAGGGCTCGCGTACTACAAGCTCGGCCGCCTCGACCGGGCAATCGAGAGCTACGACGAGGCGATCAGGATCAACCCCAGGCTCGCGGACGCCTACTTCAACCGCGGCAACGCCCACTACGTGGAAAAACGCTACGAGGCGGCGCTCCGCGATTACGAGCAGGTGGTCAAGCTGAACCCGAAATACCCGCGCATCTACGTGCAGCGCGGTAACGCGTGGATCGGCCTGGGGCGGTTCGACCGGGCTGTGCAGGAATTCGACCGGGCGGAGAAGTCGGAGCCGAAGAACGCGGAGCTCTATCATCAGAGGGCGCTGGCCCATCGCCGCCTGGGAAAGCACGAGCAAGCCGTGCGCGACTACACCGAGGCGATCAAGCTCGAGCCCAAGAACGCCGAGGCGTACAACAACCGGGCGAATGCCTATTCGCTGCTCGGCAAGTTCGATCAGGCGCTCAGGGACTACGAAACGGCGATCAAGCTGGAGCCGAAGAACGGCCGCATTTACGCCAATCGGGGGATGGTCAGGCTTCGCCAGGGGAAGACCGAGGAGGGCATGCAGGATCTCAAGCGGGCCGTCGAGCTGGACCCGGCCTTGAAGGAGCCGATCGAAGCCGCCACCGGGCAGGCGAGATCGCCCGGCGTGAAATGACCTGCACGGCACCTCTCCTGATGGTCTTCTCGGTCGCCGCCGTGCTCGCCTTCGCCGGCGTGCCGCCGGAGCGCTCCCGGGAGGCCGAAGCGCTGCTCAAGGCGGCACTCGAGCTTCAGGAAAACGGGAAGCCGAAAGAGGCGATCTCCCTCTACGACAGAGTCATCCGGGCCAACCCGAGGCTCGCCGATGCCTATTTCAATCGCGGGAACGCCTATTACGATCTCGGGCAAAACCAGGCGGCGATCCGCGACTACACGGAAGCCATCAAGCTGAACCCGAAGGACGCCGAAGCGTACTTCAACCGCGGCAACGCCTACCGGCGGATCAAGCGGCACGATCGCGCGTACGAGGACTACAGCGCCGCCATCAAGCTGAACCCGGACGACGGCAAGCCTTACGTCAACCGCGGCAGCGTGAGCTTCGCCGCCGGGCGATACGAGGCCGCGGCGGCCGATTTTTCCGAGGCGGTCCGCGCCAACCCGCAGGATCCCGACGCCTACTACAATCGCGGCAACAGCCTGCTCGCGCTCGGCCGCTTTGCGGACGCGATTCACGACTATACCGCCGCCCTCGAGCGGGACTCCGGCCGCGCCGACGCCTATTACAACCGCGGCGTCGCGCACGCCCGGCTCGGCGAGCACGAGCGGGCGATCGCCGATTTCGACGCGAGCCTCAAGCTCGATCCGGGCTCGGCAGCCGCCTTCTACAACCGGGGCCTTTCGCGAGCGAAGCTCGGGCAAAACGAGCAGGCGATCGAGGATTACAGCGAAGCGATTCGCCTGAACCCGCGGGACGCCGAAGCGAACTACAACCGCGGGATCGCCTACCTGCGATCGGGAGAATACGGCCGCGCCGCCCGCGACTTCGGCGAGGTCATCCGGCTGCAACCGCGCAACGCGGAAGCTTACGTCTATCGCGGCATCGCGCGGCTCTACCAGAAGCAAACCCGGGAAGCCGACGCCGACTTCCGCAGGGCCTTCCAGCTCGATCCGCCGCTGAAAAAGAAGCTTCAGCCCATCATCGACGACGCCAGAAAAGCGGCCGAGGGAAAAAGCGGAAGGTGAAACCCGGGAACGGCCGACGGACCGTTCGAGTTGTTCGCGCCGTTCGACCGCTTACGCACCGTTCAAGCCCGCGCCGCTTCGCGCCAGCTCAAAGGTTCCGTGGAGAACGACCGAAGACCGCAGACCGGCACGAACGAAACACTCGACTGCTGGCCGGAAACAGGGGACGGGAACGCCCGGGGACCCGGGACCCGGGACGCGTGACGCTTCTAACGGCCGCTCTGCTGGCGGAGGCGGTCCAGGTTCTGCTCGAGCTGGAGGCGGCGTTGCTGGTCGCGGAGAAAGTCGATCTGCTGCTGGCGCTGCAACTCCTGGAGCTGCTGCTCGCGTCGCCGTTGATCCTGCTCGCGCTGAATGCGGTTGATCTGCAGCTCCGTCTGCAATCGATCGATCTGTTGATCGCGCCGGATTTGATCGAGCTGCTTCTGCGCGCCGTCGAACTCCGGCTCGCGGCCGCGGTCGCCCGGCCGGTTCTTGAGCTGGTCGATTTCCCGTTGCGTCTGCGCCGATCGCTGATCGCGCCGAAGCTCTTCGAGGCTAGCTTTCGGAACGAGCTGTTTCACCTTCTCCCGCTCCCGGGCGCGCTCCGTTTCCTGCTGCATCTCGACGGCGGCATCGGCGCCGTGCGCCGGAACGGTGAAAAATAGCCCGATGAAACCGGCGATCCCCGCGAAAACGGCGCTCTGGATGCCCCTCATGGCGGCATTCTACCACGCGCGAAGCTGCTGCCTAGGGAGGCGAACCGGGCTCCGCCCCTGCGGTAAGGAGCAGGCATCGGATTGACAAGCTCGGGGCCTTTGATAGGTAAGGAGCTAATTTCGCTCACGGAGGGAAATCATGGGACAAATGATTACGTTCAAGAGACCGGACGGCCGGGACTGCAACGGCTATCTGGCGACTCCCGCCGGCGGCGAGAAAAACGCCGCCATCGTGGTCATCCAGGAGTGGTGGGGGCTCAACGATCAGATCAAAGGGGTGGCGGAGCGATTCGCGGCCCTCGGGTACCGCGCACTCGTTCCCGACCTGTACAAAGGCAAGGTCACCCTCGATGCGGCGGAAGCGAGCCATCTCATGAACAGTCTCAACTTCGTCGAGGCCGCGACCCAGGACATTCGCGGGGCGGCCCAGTATCTCAAGCAGGCCGGCAAGAAGGTCGGCGTCGTCGGCTTCTGCATGGGCGGCGCGCTGACGGTTCTGACGGCGGCCCTGGTCCAGGAAGCCGATGCCGCCTCGTCGTGGTACGGTTTCCCGCCGGAGCAGGCGGCTGACGTCAGGAAGATCTCGATCCCGCTCCAGCTTCACTTCGCCGAAAAGGACGCCGCTTTCGCGCCGGATCAGGCGCGCGCGCTGGAGGCGCGTCTCAGAGAGGGCAAGGTCAACTTCGAATCGTACTGGTACAACGCCGAGCACGCTTTCGGGAACGAAACCGGCCCGAAATACGATGCGGCTTGCGCCAAGCTGGCGTGGGACCGCACCCTGGCGTTCTTCGCCAGGCACATCGGGTAGTTTGCAGCGGTCGCCGGCGAGCGGATCGTCAGCCGGAATCGCGCAGACACGGCATTACCCGGCGCGCGAAAAGCTCGACCGACCGCAGGCACTCGCCGAGCGTGAGATCGCCGAACGCGAACTGTCCGACCACGTAATTGGCGCGGGCCAGCTCCAGCTCCGACTGAAGAAAGGCCACGACGGTCTCCGGGTCGCCGGCGACGCCCTGCCCGCTTTTCACGAGCCCGTCGTAGTCCGCCGGCCGCTGATGCACGGGCGCGCCGCCGCGCAGCCGGAACAGATGATTGAAGCTTCGGTGCCATCGCGGGTAGGCGCGGCGGGCGATTTGCTCGGCCTCGGCGCGCGTTTCCGCGAGCACGATGAAGCGGCCGATACCGATCTTCGGCTCCGGGCGCTCCGCGCCCCAGAATTCGCGCCAGACCTCGCGGTAACGCTCCACGAACGCGCGCGTGCGGTCGGCCGGATCCAGGCTCACGATGTTCAGCCCTCTCTGCGCGGCGCGCGCCGCGCTCTCCGGCGAATGCACGCCGTACCAGATCGGCGGGTGCGGCTTCTGCAGCGGCTCGAGCTCCATCGGCACGTTTTCGAACGCGAAGAACTCGCCGCGAAAATCGAGAGTCTTTGCCGTGAGCCCTCGCAGGATCAGATCGAGCCCTTCCGCGTAGATGCGCTGCGCCTTGAGGGGGTCCTGCCCGTAAATCTGGATCTCGATCGGGGAAGACCCCCGGCCGAAGCCGATCTCGAGACGCCCGCCGCTCATCTGGTCGAGCATGCAGATCTCCTCGATCAGGCGGAGCGGATGGTAGAGCGGCAGCGCATAAACCAGCGGGCCGAATCTGAGCCGGCGCGTGCGCTGCGCCACCGCAGCGAGAAACACGCTGGGGGAAGGCGCCATTCCGAGCGGCGTCGAGTGGTGCTCGGCCACATGATAGGCATAGAACCCCGCGCGCTCGTAGGCCTCGACGAGCGCCAGCCGGTCGCGGTAGAAATCGGCGAGCGGCGAATCGCTCCGGTCGAGGTGATCGAAGACGCCGAAATGGATGGTCATCTGCGGGCTTCTCTCGCCGCCGTCCGCGTCAGCGCCTTTCCGCCCGCTGAATCACCTCGTGCATCTCGAACACGCTCGGTCCGGCGAGGATCTCCGCAGGCGGGCGGTTGCGGTGCGCTTCTCGAAACTCGGGGCTCTCGGTCCAGGCCCGAAACGACGCCTCGTCCTCCCAGTGCGTCATCACCACGTAGAAGTCGCTCTTCACCGGCCTGAGGATCTCGAGCCGCACGAAGCCGGGCATGCGCTCCACCAGTCCGGCCCGGCCGCGGAAGCGCTCTTCAAATTCACCTTCGTGCCCGGGCGCCACCGGAATCCTGTTGGATACGACTATCACGCCGGTTTCCTCCTTCGGCTCCACCGGGCGCACTATCACCCTATCGGGAACGGATGTCAATGAACCCCTTCGAGCGCCGCGCTGCCGCCTCGTCGCTGCCGGGCGGTGCACAGCTCCGGATGCCTCAGGAGCCCGTCTGCGCCCGCCCCGCGAGCGGACCGGAGCTGCGCAGCAGCACCAGGCGCTCGTCGCGCTCGCGCATGAACCGCCTGAGCTCGTCTCCCTCGAGACGCTGGACGTGCGGGACCTTCAAGGAGAGAAAGTTGATTTTCTCGCTGCCGCGGAGAAACTCGAAGTGCAGGTGCGGGCCCGTGGCGTGGCCGGTCCGGCCGACGTATCCGACCACCTCTCCCGCGTCGATCTGCCGCCCCGGGCGGATCTCCGGCGCGATGCGCGAGAAATGGCCGTAACGCGACGAATAGCCGCCCGCATGGCGGATCTCCACCATCTTGCCGTAGCCGCCGCGCCACCCCGCGAACGCGACGCGCCCCGGCCCGACGGCCACGACCGGCGTGCCCGCGGGCGCCGCGTAGTCGATGGCCAGGTGCGGCCGGACGGTGCGGAAGATCGGATGGCGGCGCGCCACGCTGAACGGCGAGGAGATCCGGGCATAGCTCAGGGGGGCGCGCAAAAACGTGCGCCGCACCGCCCTGCCTTCGGAGTCGTAATAAGAGCCGTCGCCGTTGCGCGGCACGAAGTAGAACGCCTCGTGCCGCTGGCCGTCGGCTTCCAGCTCGGCCGCCAGAATCTTCCCGGGCACTCTTCGCCCGTCGACGTAACGCAGATCCTCGAACAGCACCGCGAAGAGGTCGCCCGCCCGGAAGTCCGAGAAAAAATCGATGTCGTACTCGAAGACGCGCGCAAGGTCCAGGATCTGCTGCGGGGTGAGTCCGGCCTCGGTCCCGCTCTGGTAAAGGCTGCTCGTAATCGCCCCCCGAACGCCGCGGGCCTCGATCACCCGCGGAATCCTCCGCCGTTCCGCCTGCCACCCTTCGGCGGTCGCCCGAACGCGTACCAGCTCGTCTTCGACGGTGAGATCTATTCCCCGGATGGTTCGATCCTCCGGGCCGAGGACCAGCTGCACGGGGTCGCCCGGGCTGAGCTTCCTCACGTTGAGAAACGGGCGCAGCTCCGAAATCAGCTCGTGCGCCGACGAGCCGCGCAGGCCGTGGCGCGTCAGCAGCGACAGAAGCGTGTCTCCCCGGCGCAGCTTGACCTCCACGCGCGCCGGCGCCTCGGGCGAGGGCTCCGTGACGGGCAACGTTTCGTATTTTTCCTGAGGCCGTTCGACAAAAGGCGCCAGAAACAGCAACAACAGGACTCCGACGCCGAAGGCGAGGACCCGAAACGATGAATCGATGAGCCGGCTCGAGATCAGTGGTTTGCGGAGTCTCGGAAGCATGATGCTTCGGTCACGAGCGCAGTTCCCGCCTTTTTACAGCATTTCGTCGCCCCGGTCAAAGGAAAGTTCGCGGAAATCCTTCTCCGGCGTCCGAATTTCCTAGCGCGGCGGGAGCGGTATGTTCTCCGCCATCTTCTTGTAGAGCCCGATCACTTCCGCGTCGCGCGGCAGCTCCTTGATCGAAGCTTCCACCTCCTCGCCGGTCAGCGGCGAGGGTTCCCCGCCCATCAGCTTTTTGAACTCCTTGGCGAACCCGGGGTCCTTGAACGCCTTGACCATCGCCTCGCGCAGCGTCTTCACGATTTCTCCGGGCGTCCCCGGCGGCAACACGTAGGGCCACCGGGGATAGAGAAAAGCCCGGAAAAGACCGATCAGGTTACGCTCCCGCTCGTTCCTCGCGAACGTTTCCAGGTCGGGAACGTTGGCGAAGCGCGGATGGAACTTTCCCCTGGGAATCGTGATCGTCGCGTGCACGTTGAACTGACCCCTGGCCAGAGCGTCGGCGTTGCGCCGCACCACCGTATCGGCGCTGTTCGCCCGCGCGTCGACCTCCCCGCGGGCGAGCGCGAGGTCCAGCTCCGGGCCGCCGAAGCCGACCACCATTTTCGGCTCCCTGAGGCCGAGCAGGAAGGCGAAGATGCGTCCGCTGATGTAGATCGCATGGCCGACTGTCTGGGCGCCGAGCCTGACGCCGGTCACCGCGCGGAGTTTTTCCAGGCTGTCGAACCCGGCTTCCTTGCGGCTGAGGAATACATAGGGATCGCCGTGCTCCGTCGATCCGAGGTAGATGAGCTTGTCGATGTCGTACCTTGCGCCCGGCAAGCCGAGAATGGGGCCGGCGGCGAGACCGGAGCCGACCGCGGTCATCGTCAAGCCGTCGGGCTTGGCCGTGGAGTAGATGTAGTTCACGGCCTTCATGCCCGCGGCGCCGGGCATGTTCTCGATGATGATCGTCGGATTCCCCGGGATGTGCTTTTGCAGGAACGGGATCAGCGCTCTCGCCTGCATGTCGCCGGTTCCGCCCGGCTGGCCGCCTCGAATGATCGTGATCGTCTTGCCTTGATAGTAAGGCGTCTGCGCGAAGGCCGGCACGCCCTGCGCCGCCAGAAGCAGCCCGAACGCAACCGCCGTTCCCTCGATTCGATGTCCCATCGCCGCCCCCTTTCCATGGTTCTGCCGGTTCACGGCAGGACGCTTATACAACAATCGCCGCGCTCAAGGAAAGATGAACCGGCCGCGCGGGACTGAATTCACCGACGCCGATGGAGGCTTTTCCAGACATCGCGACTCGAATCGCCTCCGCTTGTAATGCGATCCTCCCGCCTTTACGGCGGTCGTTCGTGGTCCTGTTTTTGCTCCTGCCGTTTTACAGGAATCGCAGGAGGTTATCGTCATGAGATACAGCCTGATCTTGGCTCTGCTCGTCGCCGGCGCGGCGCCGGCCGGTTGCAGTCCCGAATTCTGGGGCGGAACGGCGGTGGGAGTTCTCGGCACGGGCGCGGGCTATGAGTACAACGCCAAACGGCAGATGGACCGCCTCGAAGAGGATTACCGCGAAGGCCGGGTCGACCGCGAAACTTATCAGGAGCGCAAGCGCCAAATCGAGCGCGGCTCGATCATCTATTGATCATCTATCAGGGTTGCCGGCGGCGGCGTCGGGAGCGGCGGGATGCTGCTCTTTGGAATCCCCGGAATCCTCCGGGCAGGCGGCCCTCGCCCGCGCCAGACGCCGCCCGGTGGGGTGAAATGCGTCTCCCGCATAATCCTGCTCCCCGAAGCGGCGCAGGATCTCGATCCAGATACGGCAGTCCCAGCCGAGGGCTTTCCAGTAATCCAGCCCCCGACTGTCGGCTTCCAGTTCCTCGTCGAGCGAATAGTGCCGGAAGCGCACCACCGGGGGGAGCCCAAGGTCGGCTGCCGTCACTCCGCCGACCGATGACGACCTGTGGACCTGAGCCGACCCGGACTCCTCGGCGTGCCCCGAGATCTCGTGCGCGATCTCGTGCGCCAGCGTCTGGCGCAACAGCCAAAGGTGACGTGGATTGTCGAATGCGAGTTGCGCGAGCGAGTGACTGACGTAAACGCGCCGGCCGCCGATGCTCAACCCGAGGACGTCCGGGCGGGGAAAATCGGCGAGCTCGATCCGGTACAGGTGCGCTCGCTCGCGGTCGAGCGTGACCGCGATGATCCGGTCGGCCTCGCGCCGCACGAACGCCTCGATAGGTGCGCTCGCGACCGTAGGCAGGAACGCGGCTGGCGTGCAGGACGCAAGCGAGGATACAACAGTGGCGAGGCGACAAGCCCGTCTCGATCGACGCGCGAGCGTTCGTGGCAGTGGAGCTTTCAACAGAGGACTACCTGCCTCGGCACG
Source organism: Candidatus Zixiibacteriota bacterium (assembly GCA_035574315.1). Taxonomy (NCBI): domain Bacteria; kingdom Pseudomonadati; phylum Candidatus Zixiibacteriota; species Candidatus Zixiibacteriota bacterium. The sequence goes on along the minus strand of DATLYW010000026.1, from coordinate 115,410 downwards.
TTCGGCCCGGAGCGACCGGCTCAAAAGCTATGGAAAGCTGCTCCAGTTCGGGAACCGCTTCTCGGCGTAGATTTGCTCGACGTCCTCCCGCAGCGGGACGCCGCGGCTCCGGAGATAGCGTGCGATCGGCCTCAGCGGCAGCCCGACCGCGGCCAGATAATCGCCCTCGATCGATTCGATCAAGTTCCGCCCGCCCCCCTGAATCGAATAGGCGCCCGCTTTGTCGAGCGACTCGCCGGTGTCGAGGTATCGCTCGACTTCTTCTTCGGAATAGCCCCGCATCTTCACCTCGACCCGCTCCACGTGGCGCAGCCCGGGACCCCCGGCCTCGTCCACGATCGCGACGCCCGTGAAGATCCTGTGCCTTTTTCCCCTGAGCGCAAGAAGGATCTCCTTCGCTTCGGCCCGATCCGCCGGTTTGCCGATTTTCTTTTCCCCCAGGGCGATCAGCGTGTCCGCGCCGATCACGACGGCGCCGGGGTGCTCCCGCGCCACGGAAGAGGCCTTGCGCAGCGCGAACTCCAGCACCTCCTCCTCGACCGGCCGGTCCGCGGAGACGATCTCGACGAAATACGGCGAAATCACCCGGAACGAAACGCCCAGCACCTCCAGAATCTGGCGCCGCCGGGCCGAGCTGGACGCGAGGATGATCTGCATCGGGGGACGCGCTCAGCCGCGGGCGACCGCGAGAGTCTCGCCCGCGGCGCGGTCCAATCCGGCAAGGTAATCGTCGAGGCAGGCGGCGACCTCGGCGGCGCTGGCGACCTGTACGAGCCGGGCACGGAGCCGGGCGGCCCCGGGGCAGCTGCGGCAATACCACGCGAGGTGCTTGCGCATCGCCGCGAACGCGGTCACGCCCCGCCGCCGCTCGAAATCGCGGCTGTGGTCGAGCATCGCCCTGAAACGCTCCTCGAGCGTGGGCTCCGCCGGGACCACCGGCGTGCGCTCTCCTTCCCGCATCGCCCGCTTGAGCTCCCGTTTGGCCCGGAAGATCCATGGGTTTCCCTGAGCGGCGCGTCCCAGGAGGACGCCGTCCACCCCGGTCTCGCGAATCCGCCGGGCCGCGTCGTTGAGATCCTTCACGTCCCCGTTTCCCAGGATCAGCGTTCCGGAGCCCCGTGCCGCCGCGACCGCGCGCGCAATCGCGCCCCAATCGGCTTCTCCCGAATAGCCCTGCTTCAGCGTTCGCCCGTGCAGCGAGATCACCGCCGGCCGCTCCTCCAGCAGATGGCGCACCCAATCCTCGACCACCACTCGATCGTAGCCGATGCGCGTCTTGACCGAAACGGGAATCGCACGCCTGCGAGACGCTGCCGCTGCGCCGCCGCGCATGCGAGCGGCGCGATCGATCGCCGCCACCAGATCGGAATCGATCCCGATCGCCTCGAGCGTCTGGCCCTCGCTCCAGTGGCGCACGCCCTCGATCGCCGCGCGCACGATCGAGCGCGCCAGATCGGGTTTCTCGATCAGCGCGGCGCCGCTCCCCCGCTGGGCCACGTTCTTCGCCGGACAACCCATGTTGATGTCCAACCCGTCGAACCCCAGCTCGCAAACGATGTGCGCGACCTTGTAGAACATTTCGGGCGAGCGTCCGTAGATCTGAGCGACAATCGGCCGCTCGATCTCCGAGTAGTCGAGGTCCCTCAGCATGGCGTGGGGCGCAAAAGAGGCGGTCTCGACGCTGACGAACTCGGTGAAGATCACGTCGGGCCCGCCCAGCGCGGCCGTGACGCGCCGAAACGACGCATCGGTGATGCCGTCCATCGGCGAGAGCCCGACGATCGGCTTCTCAATGGCACGCCAGAAGCTCATGTCCGGTTGTGAAGTGTATCGGCGCGGCGCTCCTTTGGCAACGTGCGTCCCGCACGGCGGCGGGGAGGCGCCGCCCGGGCCCGCCCGGTTGAATGTGCCTGCACGCGGCGCCGAATTCTGTTAAAATGCGCCCATGCGGAAATGGATCATCGCCGGAACGGTCCTTTTCGTCCTGGGGGTCGCAGCCGTGGTGGCGATCCTCAACGCCAACTCGCTCATCCGCCGGAACAAGGACTATCTCCTGACCCGCGCCGAGGAGGCGCTCGGGCGCAGGCTCCAGGTGGGCGATGTGCAGCTCGCGCTGTGGGGAGGCCTAGGCGTCCGCCTGATGCGGTTCGCCATGGCGGACGACCCCGCCTTCTCCTCGGGCGAGTTCGTGCGCGCCGCAGACCTCCAGGTCAACGTCAAGCTGTGGCCGCTCCTGCGCAAGCAGCTCGAGGTCAAGAAGATCATCCTTCACGATCCGGTGATCCACATCGTCCGCAGCGAGCGCGGGGAGTTCAATTTTTCGACCATCGGAAAAAAGGAAAAGGAGAAAAAAGAGAAGGAGCCGCCCGGCCGCGAGCGGGACCGCGCGTCCCGCGCTTTGCTGATCTCCGTTGTCGACATCTCGGCCGGTCACGTGCGCTACCGCGACCGCAAGGAAGGGGCGAACGTCGAGCTCCGTGACATCGATCTCCGCGTGGCCGACCTCGATTTCGACCGCCCGTTCACCGTGGAGCTCGCGGCGGCCTTGTTCGCCCCGAAGCAAAACCTGAAGCTGAAGGCGCGCCTCGGCCCGCTGGGGCGCGACGGGGTCGATGTCGTCCGCCTTCCTCTCGACGGGCAGCTCACCGCCGACCCGCTCGATATGACCCGGCTCAAGGCGGCCCTTCCCGGAATCAGGAGCTGGCTCCCCAGAGATCTCGATCTTTCCGGAGTTTTTCGGGTGAAGGAGCTGAAATTCAAAGGCACGCTCCTCGATCTCGCGGTCGCGGGAGAGATCGAGGGACGGGATGGGGTGATCGCCTACGGCAAGACGTTTCACAAGCCGGCCGGTGTGCCGCTCGCCGTTTCCACGGATGCGCGCTACGGGAGGAGCGGAATTTCCGTCCGCCGCGGCGACCTTCAGCTGCACACCCTCGCGCTCGCCGCGAGGGGCGATATCCGTTTGGGCGACGCCCCCGCGCTCGACCTCTCCTTCGATTCCAGGCCGGCCTCGCTCGAGGGGTGGGACAAGCTGGTGCCCGCCCTGGCGAGCTATCAGCTGTCGGGCAGATTCGAGCTGCACGCGACGGTTCGCGGCAGGACCGGCGGCGGCGCTTCCCCGCAGATTCAGGGGACCTTGAGCCTGAGCGGCGCGAGCGCCCGCCCGCCCCAGTTCTCCAAGCCCGTGAAAGACCTCAATACCAGGATCAACTTCACCGGGCAAAGAGCCGATGTCCAGGAGACGACCTTCACGCTGGGCAGCTCGCGGATCCGCCTGGCCGCAGCCGTCGAGCGCTTTTCGCCGCTCACCTTGACGTACCGGATCTCGACGCCGGAGCTGATTCCGGCCGAGTACCAGGCGGAGATCTCGGAGGCCCGCAGGGTGGACGCGATCAAAAACCTGACCAGCGAAGGGCAGCTCCGCGCCCACAACGGCAACGTCGTGCTGCAGGCCAAGCTGGCTTCGACCGATGGCACGCTTTACCGGATCCCTTACAAGGGGCTGGAGGCCGATCTTTCGCTCGCCAACAAGGTTGCCACGATCCGCAATTTACGCATGAACGCGCTCGACGGCTCGCTCCAGCTCGAGGGGGAGTACGCGTTCGACGCGCCGACGCCGCACTTTTCGTTGGCGACGCGAGCGCGCGGCATCGACATCCAGCGACTCTACGCCGCCATCGATGCCAGGGCGCAGCGCGACCTGCGCGGCAAGCTCAACGCGGACGTCAAGGTCAACGGCGGCGGGCAGAACTGGGAGCAGATCAAGGCCCGGCTGCGCGGCCAGGGAGAGGCGGAGGTCGTTCAGGGAGCATTGTTGAACTTCAACCTCGCCGAGGGCGTCCTCTCCGGAATCACGGGCATTCCCGGGCTGACGAACCTGATCAACCCCAGGATTCGGAGCAAGTACCCCGAAACCTTTGCAGCCAAGGACACCGAATTTCGCGAGCTCAAGGCGCTCCTCGATCTGGGCGGCGCCCGCATCAACGTCAAGAGCCTGCGGATCGCCGCGGCCGACTTTTCCGTGCAGGGAAACGGCTGGGCCGATTTCGACCGCCGTGTCGACTTCCGCTCGGTCCTGCAGTTCTCGCCCCGCCTGTCCGCGGACATCGCAAGCTCCGCGCGCGAGGTGCGATACCTGTTCAACGGCCAGGGGCAGATGGAGGTCCCGTTCGCGCTCGCCGGAACGCTTCCAAACGTAAGACCCCGGCCCGACGGCGATTACCTGGCCCGCATGGTCCAGCGCGGCTTCTTGCAAAAAGGCGCCGAGGAGATCCAGCGCCGCTTCTTCGGCAGGAAGGAACCCGACGCCGCGAGAGACCAGCCGGCTCCCGTCCCGCTCGAGCCGGAGCGAAGGCGACGGGAGTCGCCGGACGACCTCATTCGCAAAGGGCTGGATCGTCTCTTCGGCCGTTGAGCGCTTCGACCTCCGGCCTCTTCAGGCCGGGGCGAAAAAAGCGAACGTCCGCACCTCGATGCTCTCGCGCGGCGGCGCCCCGGGCGGACAGGCCGGATCGTCGAACGCCGCGTGCGCCGTCCAGCGGGCGCGCCCGTCCACAGCGGAATCGTAGGTCTTGAAGACGATCGCCTCGTTGCGCGCCATTCCCGGGAAGTAGTACCAGGCGTGATCGGGGCTGTAGGTGATGTGATAGATCTCGCCGACGCGATCGGGATAGCGCCGCTCGGTCGGAACGAGGTTCTGGACCGAAAGGCTGCGCGCGTCCGCGACCGCCAGGGGCGAGGTCCAAACCGCATTTCGAATCGGGCGCCAGACCTGGATGACCGCGAAGCGATGGCGCAGCAGCTCCTCGGCCTCGCGCGGCGGCAGGATGTCGCGCACCCGCTGCGGTCCCGACCAATTCGTGTAGTCGTTGTGCACCCGGCGGACCGGCTGCTGGGTCTGCCTCTCCGCTCGCGTCGACTCGTCCTCCGCGCGCAGCGTGTGATCGAAGATCACCACGCGCGCCGCTCCGGTCTGCTCTTTCACCAGCCGCTCCATCTCCGGGTAATAGACCGAACGCACCTCTTCCTCGTCGTAAAAATCCTTGACGCGCGTCTCGTGGTCGACGAGAACGAAGCCTTCGCGCTCGAGCGAGAGGAGGCCCCGCAGGGGTCGCGCGTTGCGGATCGCCACCGGCCGCTCCTCGTAGCGCCCGGTGTGCTCGGTGGACGTGCCGCGCCCGCGCGACGCGCTCACCGGCTTCTGCCCCGTGTCGATCAGATACATCAGCGTGGCCCGGACGAGATCGGGTGAACCCTGCGGTTCGGCGGACGCCATCGGGCACCTCCTGCGCGGAACGCCTTTACATCGGCGGCTGGAAGGGCTATACCAGCGCCGAAAACGGCTTGTCAATCGCGCGCGGGGCGCGGCAGGAGAGGAGGGACCGTGATTTTTCTCACCAACGAGCACATCCAGCAGGTTCTCACGATGCCGCTCTGTCTCGAGGCGATGGAGGATGCTTACCGGGAGCTCAACGAGCAGCGCGCCGGCTATCGCCCGCGAATCGATTTCTACGTGCCCCACGAGCCGCATTACTACCGTTGGGGAACCATGGAGGGAGCCTCCCGCAAGCTCGGCGTCTTCGCCATCCGCATGAAGTCCGACATGCTCGCCTGGGAGGAGCAGGACGGTTTTCTCGTGGAGGACAAGTACTGCATCCGCCGCGGCACCTACTGCGGGCTGATTTTCCTGTTCAGCACCCGCAACGCGGAGCCGCTGGCGCTGATGAACGACGGCTACCTCCAGCACATGCGGGTCGGCGCCTGCGCGGGCCTCGGAACCAAGTACCTCGCGCGCAAGGACTCGCGGGTGATGGCGATGATCGGCTCGGGTGGCATGGCGCGGACCTACGCGCTCGCGATCAAGGAGGTGCGGCCGATCGAATCGATCCGCGTCTTCAGCCCGACGCGAAAAAACCGCGAGGCCTACGCGAGCGAGATGCGCGAGAGGCTGGGGATCGAGGTGGTTGCGGTCGACTCCCCGGAGAAGGCCCTGCGCGGCGCGGACATCGTGTCGCTCACCACCGACTCGCTCGTGCCCGTCATCAAGGCCGAATGGCTGGAGCCCGGCATGCACATCAACAACGTGCGCAACAACGAGGCCGGGCCCGACGTGCTCGCGCGCGCCGACGTGATCGCCCGTCTCGGAACCTCGACGCTGTTCGCCGACCGCTCCGTGCGGGAGGTCACGACGGGAAGCGACGGCATGTTCGGGTACATCGCGGGGAGCGAGGACGAGAAGCGCCGCATCCCGGCCGCCCCGTATCATCAGATCGACAACCCCAACGTCGGCACCGTGCCCGACATCATGGCCGGCCGCTGGGTCGGTCGCGCGGACGACCGCCAGATCACCTTTCTCAACAACCAGGGAACGCAGGGGCTGCAGTTCGCGGCCGTGGGCGGCACCGCTTACAACCTCGCCAGGAGCCGCGGGCTGGGCCACCCGCTCCCGCTGGAGTGGTTCACCCAGAACATCCGCGATTGAAGCGGGCGCCGAGCCGCGCCGGCGCTTTCCGGACCGCGCGGTCCGGCGGGGTCAATGGAAAAATCCTCCGCCGTCCACGTTGAGCAGCTGCCCGGTCATGAAATCGCTGTCGGAAGAAGCGAGAAACAGCACGGTTCCCACAACGTCCGCCTCCACCTGGGTCCGCTTGAAGCAGCGGGCCTCGTTGCGGATGCGCTCGTATTCCGGGTCGACCTTCCGCCCCTCGGTTACCGTGAACCCGGGCGAGACCGCGTTGACGCAGATATTGTACTCGCCCAGCTCCCGCGCCATCGCTCGCGTCATGGCGATCACGCCGCCTTTCGAGGTGACGTAATGGATGTAGTTGGGGTTGCCGGTGAGCGCGACGCTCGAGGAGATATTGATGATCTTGCCGCGCCGTTGCTTCTGCATGTACGGCACGACCGCCTTGGCGCAGAGCCATACTCCGCGGAGATTGACCGCCATCGCCTTGTCGAACTCCTCGACGGACATTTCCCAGAACGGCCCCTTCCAGACGGTCATGAAATAGGCCGCGTTGTTCACCAGAACGTCGACCGTGCCGAAGCGACGCACGGTCTCGTCGACCATGTCCCTGACGCTGCGCTCGTCGCTCACGTCGCATCTCATGCTGATCGCGGTGCCGCCCATGTCCTGGATCGCCTTGACCACATGGTCGGCGGAAGCGATATCGGGCAGGCATACCTTCGCGCCTTCCTTCGCGAACGCGATCGCGTAGGCTTTTCCGATCTTTCCTCCGCCGCCGGTGATGATCACCGACTTGTCCCGGAAACGCATACGTCCCTCCGCGCAAATCGTTGTTCTCGGCCTTAGCACCGCGTCTGCCCGGAGTCAAACCGAGCGGGCTCCGACAGATCGGCCGTGGGCAGAAGACCGACCGCGCTGGCCCGCCGGGGACCCCAGGGAAACTTTCCGGTTTCCGGTCCCCTTGACGATCTCCGCCTCAGGCCCGATATCCCGGTGTCTCGCTCGTGCCGGTCTTCGGTCGTTCTCCCCGGAACTTTCGAGCTGCGGCGCTCTTTGCGGCGCCGGCTGGAACGGAGCGCGGCGGGCGAACGGCTGGTACGGCTCGAACAAATGCCGCGGGGACTGGACTTCGCTCGTCCGAGCGTCATATGATGCCCCTCGGCGGCGCGGCCGCGCCGGGGAGGACCGGATGGCGAAGCTCAAGCTCACAGTCGCGTGCGACCAGTACGATTACCTGCAACCGCTGCGCGAAGGTAAGGTTCAGCCGCAAGGCATCGACCTCAACCTGATCACGGTCGAGAGCGGCCTCCGCCACCAGCGGATGTACCGCTACGGCGAATACGACGCCTGCGAATTCTCGATGTCCTCGTACCTGGTCGCCAGGAGTCAGGACGTGGCCTGGTTTCAGGCGATACCCTTTTTCCCCCGTCGCATGTTCACCCACAAGTTCTGTTTCGTCCGCGCCGGCTCCGGCATCACCCGCCCTTCCGACTTGAAGGGCGCCCGGATCGGCCTGCGGAGCTACGAGAACACGCTGGCGCTGGTCACCAAGGGGATGTTCCACAACACCTACGGGCTCCCGGTAACCGACGTGACCTGGGTGATCGTCAATCAGGAGCCGGTCGGGTCGCGCCTGCCTCCGGCGATCAAGATCGAGCGGGTCGAGGGCGGATGGCGTCTCGAGGACCTTTTGCTCCAGGGCAAGGTGGATGCCGAGGCCGAGCCCGACCTGCCTCAGGCCTGGCTCCGCGGCGAGGGAACCGTGGCGCGCCTGTTTCCCGAGGTCGAGAAGGAAGAGCGGGCCTATTACCAGAAAAGCCGCATCTTCCCGATCATGCACCCGATCGTCATCAAGACCGAGATCCTGAAGAACGACCCCTGGGTGGCGACCAGCCTCTACGAGGCTTTCATGGCGTCACGGCGCGCCTACGACGAGTTCATGCAGCAGCCGCATCGCCTGAGCTTCGCCTGGGGTCGATCCTACCTCGAAGAGGAGCGGAAGTTCTTCGGCAAGCACCCCTTCTACCAGGGATTCAAAGAGAACTATCACGACGTCCAGACGATGATCACTTTCGCCGAGCAGCAGGGAATGCTCGCAAGGCCGTTGACCGTCGAAGAGCTGTTCACGGAAAATACGAGAAATACTTGAAGCCGCCGGTCCGCCGGCCCTTCGCGCCGCGCGACGCCGGGCCGCGTTGAAAGGTTCCGGGAGGAGGGTTTATGTCCGAGTACCGCATTATCGACGCCGACGGGCACGTGATGGAGCTCGACTCGGAGCTGCGCGAGTTCATCGGACCCCCCTATCGCGATCTCGAATGGCACCAGAGCTATTCGTTCTGGCCCGGGCTCACCATGGACGGCTATCTACGCTCGCTCCGCAAGCCCGGCGGCTGGGCCGGCGGCGGCAGCGGCCCCGACGCGCAGCACTGGTTGAGCTTCCTCGACAAGAACGGCATCGAGCTTACGGTTCTCTATCCGACGCAGGGTCTCACGCACGCCGCCATTCAGGACAGGGATTGGGCCGTATGCATGGCCCGCGCCTACAACGACTGGCTCTACCACAGGTTCATGAAAGTGAGCCCGAGGCTGGTCGGCGTGGCGCTTTTGCCGGTTCAGGACATCCCGGAGGCGGTCCGGGAGCTTCGCCGCTGCGTCAACGAGCTGGGGATGGTGGGCGGAGTCCTGCCCGCGGTGGCGCCCGCCGGCCGGCTCTACAGCGGGCCGGAATTCTACCCCCTGTGGGAAGAGGCGCAAAGGCTCGACGTGCCGATCTCGACCCACGGCGGGCTCAGCGCCCCCGATCTCGGGCTCGACCTCGTCGCGAACTTCACCGTCGCCCACACGCTCGAGCATCCTTTCGCGCAGCTGCGCCAGTTCGTGAGCCTGGTGTTCGAGGGCGTGTTCGAGCTTTTCCCGGATCTCCGCTTCGGCTGCATCGAATGCGGCGTGGGCTGGGTTCCTTACATGATGGACCGGATGGACGAGGAGCAGGAGCGCAAGGGCATCTACTCGCCTCGATGCAAGCTCAAGCCGAGCGAGTACGTCAGGAAAGGCAACATCTTTTTCGCCGTCGAGGTCGAGGAGTCCGCGCTTCCGCTGGCTGCCCGCGTGGCGAACGAGAACGCGTTGCTCTGGGCGTCCGATTATCCGCACGAGCGCGACCAGCGCGACTTCAACCGGGATATCCCGACGCTGATCGAGCGAACCGACGTCAGCGGAGATCTCAAACGAAAGATCTTCTGGGATAACCCGCTGCGGTTCTACCCGAGGCTGCGAGCCCGGGTCGAGAAGGGCGAGACGAAGAAAGCCGTCGGCGCGTAGCCTCCGCCTTCGAGGCCCGGGCGGGTGCGGCCGGCACGGCGGCTCAGCCTTGCGGGATGCGCAACCGCGTGCCCGCGATCAACACCCGGTCGTTGTTCAAGCCGTTGGCGCGCCGGATCGCCGCCGGCGAGATGCCGTATCGGCGGGCGATCTTGGACAGGGTTTCGCCACGCGCCACCCGATGGACGATCCTTGGCTCCTTGGCCTTTTTTCGGGCGGCCGAAACCGAATCCTTCCGCGAGCTTCCCGCAGCGAGCGTCTGATGGACCGAGGCGAGTTGCCGGGCCGTTTCCGCCGGCGCCTTGATCCGGATACCCGGCGGCAATTCCTTCACGCCGGGGTTCAGCGCCGGATTCCACTCGAAAAACTGCTCGCTTCTGACGCGCGCCCGCTCGAGCAGCAGGCGCAGCGGAAGCCTGCGCTTGAGCTCCAGCTCCGCCAGCACCACCGGCTGGTGCGGCCGGAGGTCCGGGAAGTAGGTTTCCCGGTCGCGGACGATGTCCAGAGCCGCAACGAACTCGGCGTAAAAGTTCTTCGAAGCGTAGCCGAACGTCGGCGAGCGATAACGCCGGATCAGCTCCACGAGATCGCGCGATCCGACCGCCTCGATGCCCCGAAGGATGCCCTCGGTCCCGTGGTTGTAAGCAGTGATGGCAAGCGGCCAGTCCCCGAGAATACTGAAGTTCTGCTTCAAGAGCCGCGCTGCCGCCCTCGTTGCCGCCAGCGGGTCGCGGCGTTCGTCGACGAGGTGGCTTACGCGCAGGAACTTCCGCCCGGTCTCGGCCATGAACTGCCAGATCCCCACCGCGCCGGCGCTCGAGCGCGCGCGCACGTTGAAAGCGGACTCGACCAGAGGCAGGTAGGCGAGATTCTCCGGAACGCCTTCCTCGCGAAAAATCTTTTTCATCGCCTCGATGTACTTCCCGGAGTTCCTGAGTCCCGCGGCGAAATTTTCTTTCGCGCCGCGCTGCGCCTTCACGCGACCGTCCTCATCCGTGAGATCGTATTCGGCGAGAACCCGCTGCCGCTCGCGCTCCACCAGCGCGCGCCCCTGCTCGGTGTCCGGGGCCGTAAGGACCTTGTAGATCGTCACCGGATCCTGCGGGTCGTAAAGCACCACCTCGTCGCGGCTGTACCGGGTGAAAACCTGTTTCCAGAACTCGACGGTCTGCTCCAGCCCGGGCGGGACGGGAAAAGGCTCCGCGCCGCCTGCGCCGTCCGGAGAACCGGCCACGAACGCGAGGATCAGAAATAGCCCGAGCCGCCCGCCGAACGACGCGTGCGCGCGCCGCGCCTCCTGGCGGGGCGCGCACGCCCGTGCCGCCGGCCGATCATCCCAGCCTGCTCTTCCCGCGAGCTCACCCATGGTTGCAACCGTTCATCGTCGAATCCGGCGGTGCGCGAGCGCTGTCGGATTCGCTCGCGCCCCCGTTTTTTCTTTTCGCGGCGTACCGAGCGCGCGAAAATTTGACCCATGCTAACAAAAGGTTTATGGTCAGTCAAAACTTTCGTTGATCGTTTCATTGATCGCGCGGTTGATTTTCGGTTCTCTCTGCCTCTCGGCGGCGCTCGCCGCCTTCGCCGGCGGCTGTTTCTTCCGGAGCGCCGAGCAAAAACCGCCGGGCTACGTCTCTGTCGGCATCGAGAGCTACCCGGGGCAACTCGATCCCCGCTTCACCACAGACGCCAACTCTTCGCGCGTGAGCGCGCTCGTTTACAGCGCCCTGCTCCGTCCGGAGCGCGACTCGGAGCTCCGTCCCGATCTCGCGACGTCCTGGCGGAAGATCGACGAGCGCACGTATCTCTTCGAGATCCGTCCCGGCGTCGTATTCCACGACGGCACTCCGCTCACGGCGCGCGACGTCAAGTACACCTACGACTCCATCCTCGATCCCGCCACGCGCTCTTCCAAGCGGGCGCTGCTCGGGCCGCTGGCTTCCGTCGAGGAGGCCGGTCCGTACGGGGTCCGCTTTCGCCTGTCGGCGCCCCATGCTCCGTTTCTCGAGCAGTGCACGATCGGCATCGTCCCCGCCGGCACCCCGGCGCAACCGGACAGGCCGCCTCCCGGCTCAGGCCCTTTCATTGTGGAAACGATCCGTCCCGGCGAGAAAGTCGTGCTGCGCGCCAACCCGCGTTACTGGGAAGGCCGGCCGCGGATCGACGGCCTCGCCTTCCACGCCGTCCCGGATGCGATGGTCCGCGTACTGGAATTCAAGAAGGGCACCATCGATTTGCTGCAGAACGACATCGAGCCGGACATGCTGCCGTGGCTGAGGCGGAACACCGCGGCGGCGATCGAGACGCGCCAGGGAACCACGTTCCAGTACGTCGGCGTCAACCTCACGCACCCGATCCTGGGGCGCCGGGAGGTCAGGCAGGCTCTGGCTTACGCCATCGACCGCGAGCGGATCATCCGCCATCTGCTGAAGAACCTCGCCGCCCCCGCAACCGGGCTCCTCTCGCCGCTCCATTGGGCCTACGACCCCTCGGTCCCCCAGCGGCCCTACGATCCCGAAAAGGCCCGGTCGCTCCTCGACCGCGCCGGCTTTCGCGATCCCGACGGCGACGGTCCGCGCCCGCGCTTCAGGCTCTCGTTCAAGACCACCAACATCGACCTTCGGCGGCGAATCGCCGAAGCGCTGAAGGAGCAGCTCCAGCGGGTCGGCATCGAGCTTGACGTCCGCGCTTACGAGTGGGGCACGTTCTACGGCGACGTGCGCCGGGGCAACTTCCACCTGTTCTCGCTCGCCTGGGTGGGAGTGCTCGATCCCGACATTTATTACAACCTGTTCCACTCCTCGAGCGTTCCGCCCAACGGCGACAACCGCGGGCGCTACGCGAACGCGGAGCTCGACCGGCTGCTCGAGCGAGGGCGGGCTTCGCTCGAACGCGAGGAAAGGAAGGCCGTGTACCGCCGCGTCCAGCGCCTGCTGGCCGAGGAGCTGCCGTACATCCCGTTGTGGTGGTGGAAGAACGTCGTGGTGAGCCGGCCGGATCTCAGGGGCGTCGAGCCCTACCCGAACGGCGATTTTCTATTCTTCAAGAATGCGTTCCTCGATGCGGCGGATTCGCGGTGAAGCGCTATCTGATCCACAGACTCTCGTTGGTCCTTCCGGCGTTGCTCGGCGTCCTGACACTGGTCTTTTTTCTGATGCACGCCGTCCCGGGAGACCCCGTAGAGGTGATGCTCGGCGAGACCGCGACCGCGGCGGACAAGGAGGAGCTGCGGCGCGCGCTCGGCCTCGACCGCCCGCTCGCCCGCCAATACGTCGCCTTTCTCGCCGCGCTCGCACGCGGCGATCTGGGACGCTCGCTTTACGAGCAGGCGGCGGTCGCGGACCTGATCGCGGCGAGGCTGCCGGCCACTCTCGAGCTCACGCTGGCGGCCATGGCCGTCGCGTTGCTGATCGGCTTCCCCCTCGCCTTCCTGGCGGCGGCCCGCCGCGACACCTGGATCGACCGCTCCTCGCTGCTCTTTTCGCTTCTCGGCCTGTGCTTTCCCACCTTCTGGCTCGGCCCGATGCTCATGATCGTGTTTTCCATCCAGCTCGGCTGGCTGCCGGTGTCGGGCCGCGGAGGGCTCGCGCACCTGATCCTCCCGTCGCTGACCCTGGGGACCGCCATGGCGGCGACCGTGACCCGGATCCTCAGGGCGAGCCTGCTCCGGATCGCGAACGACGACTACGTCAAAACCGCGCGCGCCAAGGGGCTGAGCGAGACCGTCGTCTGGACCAGGCACATGCTGCGCAACGCGCTGATCCCGCTCGTGACGATCCTCGGGCTGCAGTTTGGCGGCCTGCTCGCCGGCTCGATCATCACGGAGACGATCTTCACGTGGCCGGGGATCGGCCGCTTGACGGTCCAGGCGATTCAGACGCGCGACTATCCCCTCGTCCAGGGATGCGTGCTGGTGATCGCGGTTTCGTACCTGGCGGTCAACTTTCTGACCGACCTTGTCTATCGCTGGATCGACCCGAGGATCACCTATTGAAGAAAATTCATGGCAGACGAGCGCCGGTTGTGCCCTGGACTCGGAACGCCGGGCGACGAGACCCGCACCGCCGTCTTCGGCGGTCGGACGTCGGACGTCGGCGGAAACCGGCAACCACGATACGGGGTTCGTCTGCTTGCGAGCTTACCGGACATGCGGAGTAGGCTCTGGCTCTATACCGGTTGCGCGCTCCTGGCCGTGCTCGCCGCGGCTGCGCTCCTCGCGCCGCTGCTCGCCCCTTACGATCCGGCGCGCCAGGACCTGGAAAAGGATCTGATTCTCTACTCCCCCGAGCACCTGCTGGGAACGGACAAGCTCGGGCGGGACGTCCTGAGCCGGATTTTTTACGGGGCCCGGATCTCGCTCTCGGTCGGCCTCGCGACCGTCGTCGTCTCGCTCGCCATCGGGCTCGTAATCGGCTCCGCCGCCGGCTACTGCGGCGGAATCGTCGACCAGCTGGCCATGCGCGCCGTGGACATCCTCATGGCCTTCCCCGGCATTCTTCTCGCGATCGCCTTCACCGCGGCGCTCGGGCCGGGCCTGCAACACGTCGTTCTCGCGCTCTGCCTCATCGGCTGGACAGGCTACGCGCGTCTGGTTCGCGGCGAAATCCTCTCGCTGCGAGAGCGCGAGTTCGTTCAGTCCGCCCGCGCGATGGGCTGTCCCCCGTATCTCGTCGTCCTGCGTCATATCGTGCCCAACCTTCTGCCTGTGCTGCTCGTGCAGGCGACGTTCGGCCTGGCCGCCGCGGTAATCGCCGAGGGGAGCCTGAGCTTTCTCGGATTGGGGGTCGAGCCGCCGACGCCTTCATGGGGCTCGATGCTGAACGAGGGACGCCAGTTTCTGCTGGTCGCGCCCCATTTGACCGCATACCCGGGACTGGCGATCATGCTCACCGTGCTCGGCCTCAACCTGGTCGGCGACGAGCTCCAGAACCGGCTGCAAGGTTCCTAGGCCGGTTTTCCTTACTTGAACCAGACCTTGAACTTTTGAACGTTTGAACGGCCGCCCTCCAGAAGGCACGAATCTCTCCTGGGTCTCGTTACTCGCATCTCCGAGAAAACGGTTCGAATCGGGGGAGCCGCGCCCCGAGCGCCGAGCACCGCAAAGAACGAAATACCGGGTTTTTGGACCTCTTGCGTCTTGGCGCGGGCAAACGCCCTTCGCGGTCGCCGGTCCTCGGGCTTCGGTCGTTTTCCACGCCGTTTTCTTGCGTCCCGCCTTCGCCGGTGATAAGGGTCTGCCGGGGAGGTGACCATGAAGCTCTACTCCTGCCACACCTGACCGTACGCGCACAGGACAAGGATTGTCCTGGCAGAGAAGAAGATCGCCCACGAGCTGATCGAGGTGGACCTCAAGAACAAACCTGAAGAACTGCTCGAGCTCAACCCGTACGCCAAGGTGCCGGTCCTGGTCGACGGCGACGCGGTGATCTACGAGTCCGCGGTCATCAACGAATATCTCGACGAAAAATATCCCGAGATCAGGCTCATGCCGGCGGACCACTACTCCCGCGCCAGGGCGCGGATCTGGATCGATTTCTTCAACACTCGCGTTCACGCGGCGGCTCACGACCTGCGCTACGGCAAGGATACCGACAAGGCGATGGAAAAGATGATGGGTCATCTGAAGACCCTGGACTCGGCGATGGAGGGGAAAGAGTATCTGCTGGGAGAATACTCCCTCGCCGACGTGACCTTCATCCCGTTCTACGTGCGCAGGGACCGCTATGGCGTAACGATCGACGACAACCTGCCCAACCTCAGGCGCTGGGGCGAGGCGTTGATTGCCCGGCCGGCCGTCGCCGCGACTCTCTAGCCACCGGGGGATTCCGACGATACCGAAGTGGGGCCGTTCTTCCCGGTCTTCGGTCCTCGGTCGTTTTTCGCCCGAACCGCCGCGAGCCGTCCCGATTTGCCTCTCCGCTCGTTCCGTGAGAATGTAAGCGGCATGAACCCGCTTTTGATCCTGCCCGGCGATCTGAGGGGCATCGTCCCCATGGAACAGGCCATCGAGGCCGTCCGTACTGGCTTTCGCGAATGGGGCGAAAACCCGCAGCTCAACGCGCCGCGCCGCCGCATCCATATCCCCACCGGCGTGCGCGTGAGCGTTCATCAGGGAGGCGTCCCGGCGGCGCATGCCACGGGACTCATGACCCACTGCGAGTGGGTCAAACCGATGGCCGACCACCAGGAGTATCCGCGGCTGAATCACCCCGTGACCGTGCTCTACGACTCCGCCGAGGGCGAGCTGAAGGCGTTGATCGTCGGCGAGATCACCTGCGCGGAGCTGCCGGACAACGTTGCGGTGACCGGGCTGCGCACCGCCGCGACCAGCGCGGTCGGCACCGACCTGCTCGCGCGCCACGACGCCCGGCGCCTGGGAATCTTCGGTTCCGCCGGGCAGGCGAAGAATCACCTCGTGGCCCTGACGAAGGTGAGGAGAATCGACGAGGTCAAGGTCTACAGCCGCACGCCCGAGAACTGCCGCAAATTCGCCGACCAGATGGGGCCGCTCCTGAACATCGACATCACGCCCGTCCCGACTCCGCGCGAGGCGGTGCGCGGCGTCGACATCGTCCTCTGCGCGACCAACTCCAGCGTGCCGGTTTTCGACGGCGACTGGCTCGAGCCCGGCCAGCACGTGACCACGATCGTCGGCAGCAACGTCGGACTGGTCAAAGGCGGTTTTGCGCCGGCCAAGCGGCGCGAGATCGACGACGCCACGCTCGCGCGCAGCCATGTTCACGGCATCGTCTCGATTCAGCAGGCGGTCCAGGACGAGCAGGCCGACATTTACGATCCCGTGCAGCGCGGCGTGATCCGCTGGGACCAGTTGATCGAGATCGGCGAGATTCTCGCCGGCAAGAAGGACGGGCGCAGCAGGCCCGATCAGATCACGTTCTACAAGAACAACGCCGGACAGGGCGTGGCCGACGTCGCGCTGGGCGCGCTGGTTTACGAAAGGGCGAAGGAAAAAGGGCTCGGGCGGGTCCTCGAGACCTGACCGTCTCTCGGAATTCATGATCGTCGCCCTCGCCCAGGTAAGGTCCTCGACGGACAAAGCGGCCAACCTCCGCCTCGCGCGGGAGCTCATCGGCGAGGCGAAGAGCAAAGGCGCGTCGCTCGTCGTCTTCCCCGAGTTCCTCATGGCCTTTTCGCCCGCGGGCCAGTCCGCGGAGGAGCTCTGCGCTCTGGCGGAGCCGCTGCACGGCCCGTTCGTCTCGTCCCTCGGCGAGGCCGCCGTCCGAACGGGGATCTCGATCGTCGCGACCCTCTACGAATCCGCGCCGGCGCGCAAGTCCTCCCGCGTCTACGACACCGCCGTCTGGATCGAACCTTCGGGAAACCTCGCGGCGGCCTACAGAAAGGTCCACCTCTACGACGCCTTCGGCTTCAAGGAATCGGACAAGTTCGCTCCGGGCGATGAGCTGGCTTCTCCGGTTCGAGCCGGCGGGGCGGCCTTCGGCATGATGATCTGCTACGACCTGCGCTTTCCCGAGGTGGCCCGGCTGCTCGCCCTGAAGGGCGCCGACGCGCTCGCCGCCCCGTCGGGCTGGGTCCAGGGAGACCTCAAGCTGGAGCACTGGCGGACGATGATCCGCGCGCGGGCGCTCGAGAACGGCTGCTACGTAATAGCTCCCGATCAGGTGGGCAACATCTATATCGGCCACAGCATGGTGGCCGACCCTCTCGGCCGCACCCTGCTCGACATGGACGAGCGCGAGGGAGTCGAGATCGTCGAGCTCGACCTCTCCCTGATCACGGAAGTCCGCAACCAGCTTCCCCTGCTCGCGAACCGCAGGCCGGACGTCTACGATCGAATGAAGGGAAACGAATAGCGGGTCGGGCAGGCGTGCCTGTCCTCGTCGCGGCGATTCTGTCGCGCCTCTAGAAAAGTTTGTGCTCGACTGAAAGGTACAGGAGCGCGCCGATCTTGTCGGCGGCCCTGGAAACCCCGACCGGAATTCCGATGCCGACGACCGTTTGCAGCCGCTCCTGATTGACGATCGCCGCGCGAATGCCCGGAGAGAGGATTGCTTTGAAATCGCGCTCCTTCTTGCCTCGATCGTCGATTCCCTGTTCGAGCTCTCCGACCCATTCGAGCAGCAGGTGGATGTTCGACGAAAGCGCGAGGACGGTGCTGGCACCGATATCGTAGGAAACCAAAGATCGCTTCGGCGAGAGCCTTCGAGGATCGTCCAGGCGAGCTCTGACCTTGGGAAGATAGGTCAGCCCGAGATTGGCGTGGACGGCCCAACGCGAAGCCACCTTCTTGCTGGCCGCCAGGCTCCACTCGTAGCCGACGACCCCGTCGCCGGTTCCCTCGTTTCGATTTCCCGTAGGAAAGATGAGTCCGAACTTCGGCGCAACCGCAGGAACGCTGGCGGTCTCTTCCGCGAGCTGGTAGCGGTAAGCGACCGCAATGTCTCCGACGCCGCGCTGCCTTTTCCCTTCGTCCCGAAGACGAAAGAACGGGATACTGAAACTCAGCTGATGGTCTTCGTTAAAGAGCCACCATTCCTGCTCGACGGCGAACGACCACCCCGGGCGGCGGGAGTCCTTGCTGTAAAGAGCCTTGAGGATGTGCTGCACCTCGCCCCGTTCCTGGTTGTAGGCCTCTTCGATCAGGAAGCTGTGATCCGAAAATCCGTCGATCGGGCGAGGCTCGGCGGCTGAAGCCGCCGGGCCGGACAATAAAACGCCGACCCAGAAAATCAGGATCAACCTGCTTCCCTTCATTGACCTGGATGCCCTGTCTTGAACGCTTTGCGGACATGTACAGGCGTTGCGTGAGGTTTGTCAAACGGCCGTTGCGCCTGCCGCCCGACCGGCGAGAATCGCGGCGACTTAACCGGTATGTCGCGGCGGCGCGGGAAGCCGGCGTCGGCGGGATCGTGTTCGGCGTCCGGTTCGTTCCGGACGTGAAAACCATCGACGACGTCATCCGCTCGATGGAAGGGCTCCGGAGACCTGAACCGCCCCGGGCGCGCGGCCGGTCTTGGCGGGAGCGGCGCGGACCAGGGCATCCGCATCGCAGCTGCCGGAAAAATATTCGACCGGGCGGTGTCGCACGCTGCCGCCGCGGGCCGAGCATTTGCCGGCCCGCGGCGGGAAAAAACTAGGACTTTCCTCTTTCCTCGCTGATCATGTTGAGAAGCTTGTTTCGCAGACCTTCGTCTGCCCGCGCGATCGCGAAAATCCTGTTGTACTCCTCGGCGGTGAGGCCGCCCCTGCTGAGGGCCCTTTGCATCTGCGAAGCGGCTTCGTCTTGGATCTTCTTCGCTTCCTCCGTGTTCCTGGCGTCCTTGAGCCGAGGCTCGTACGTCCGGCGAATTTTTTCGACCTCGACGTAAACCCTGGCGAACACCCTGAGCTCGTTGTCGCTCACGCTCGCCTGCGGCTTTTCGGACTCTTCGGCGGCGAGCCCGACGCACGGAACGGAAAAAAGGAAGAACGTAAAGATCGCGGCCACGGCCGCGCCGGGCATAATCCCCATCGAATGCCCTCCTTCGAGAAAGGTTAAGACGGTGGGACGCAAAGGACATGCCCCGGGCTCGCCGAACGGCGGCTGACCGAGTTTTCGGGCCGTTTCCCGCCGGGCGGTGTTTCATGTGCATGAGTTTCACTTCAGGCCCGAGGCGGGAAAAGGCGACAGTCCGGGTCTGCCGGCGAACGGTACGATGAATTTGACCGCTCCCGGCAAACGAAATAGGCTGAGGCGCACGGGGAGGGTTCCATGAGCATCCGCGGATTCGACCACGTCGCCATTCCGATTCAGAACGTCGAAGAGATGCTTGCCTTTTACCGGGCGCTGGGGTTCGCGGTGAACGGCAGGGGCCCGCGCTATTCGGTTCACTTCGGCGACCAGAAGATCAACTTCCACGGCCCCGAGGTGTGGCAGGGCGGCCGCTTTACGCTGCGCGGCCCGACCGCGAGGCCCGGCTGCGGCGATTTTTGTTTCGTCTGGGACGGCGGCGTCCAATCCCTGCGCGAGATGCTTTCGCGGGCGGGCGCCAGGATCATCGAAGGCCCCGTCGAACGGATGGGCGGCCGCGGCGGCGGTGCCCAGAAGGGGACGAGCTTCTACGTCCGCGACCCCGACGCCAACCTGCTCGAGTTCATCGTCTATCCCGAATGAGCGGGCCTGCGTTGCCAGCAGCATCGCCCGGACCGTAACCGTGATCGATCTCCAGAGCCTGGAAGCCGTCGCCGAAGCGCCGTCGGGCTGAAATCCGCTGTTGAGCCGGATCAGGCGGGAAAATCTGCCAGGCGGACCGGTCGCCGCCGCGCTCCCCAGGTTCCCGGGCGGGCCTCGAAGACGCCGGCGCAGGGAGCGCCGCATTGGCGGCAGCGGCCGCCGGCGTCCAGACCCCACGCCGTGATCTCGTACAGGTCTCGCCCGATCAGCCTGGCCCCGCAACCGTGGCAGTACGTGCTGCCGCCTTCCTCGTCGTAGACATTGCCGGTGTAGGCGTAGCGGATCCCGTTGTCCATCGCGATCCTGCGCGCTCGCGACAGCGTGGCTGCAGGCGTCGGCGGCACGTCGAGCATCTTCCAGTCGGGATGGAAAGCGGTGAAGTGCCACGGCACGTCCGGTCCGAGATGGTCGAAGCCCCAGCGGGTCATCCGGTCGATCTCCGCCTCCGAATCGTTGTACCCGGGAATCAGGAGCGTGGTGATCTCGAGCCACACGCGTGTCTCGTGCCTGATGTACACCAGGGTGTCGAGGACGGGCTCCAGACGGCCGCCGCAGACCGTGCGGTAGAAATCCTCCGTGAAGCCCTTCAAATCGACGTTGGCGGCGTCCATGTAGCTGTAAAATTCACGACGCGGCTCCGGCGTCATGTAGCCGGCGGTCACCGCAACGGACCTGAGGCCGACCTCACGGCAGGCCTGCGCCACGTCGATCGCGTACTCCATGAAGATGACCGGATCGTTGTAAGTGAACGCCACGCTGCGGCAACCCAGCTCCAGCGCCGCCCGCGCGATGGTTCGGGGCGCCGCCGCATCCGCCAGCGTGTCCCACTCCCGCGACTTGCTGATGTCCCAGTTCTGGCAGAACCGGCAGGCGAGATTGCATCCGGCGGTGCCGAAGGAGAGGATCGCCGTGCCGGGCAGGTAGTGGTTGAGCGGTTTCTTCTCGATCGGATCGACGCAGAAGCCGCTCGATCGACCGTAGGTCGTAAGCACCACGGCGCCCCCGCGGTTGGCGCGAACGAAGCAAAACCCCCGCTGGCCATCGTTCATCTTGCAGAACCGGGGGCAGACGTCGCACTGCACCCGTCCGTCGGGAAGCCTGTGCCAGTATTTGGTCTCCGCGACCCACCGCGGATCGAACGGCTCCGTCTCCATGCGTCAAGCATAGCCCGGCCGAACGCCCTTTGAAATAGACGCGTATGGTGCTTTGCTTCGGACTATGGCACTCTGGCCTGCGGCAACGAACGGGTTTAGGCTTCAGTGGATCGCTTTCTCGAATTCCTGGTCCGGGGCACGGATCTTTCGTTCGGCGGCTTTTTCCTTCTCTGCGGGGTCTCTTTCCTGGGAAGCCTGATCGCCGGGGCTCTCGGTCTCGGCGGAGGAGTCCTGGTGCTCGCCACCATGGCGAATCTGCTGTCGCCCGCAGTCCTGATCCCGATCCACGGCGTGGTGCAGCTCGCCTCGAACCTGAGCCGCGCCGTCCTGAGCTGGCGTCAAACCTTGATTTCCATAGTGGCGCCGTTCTTCGTTGGCTCGATGATCGGCGCCGCCCTGGGCGCTCATCTCGTCGTTTCCCTGCCGAAATACCTCCTCCAGATCGTGATCGCGCTTTTCATCCTGGCCTCGACCTGGGCTCCCGCGCTTCAGAGCACTTCCACCGGCAGGGTGAAATTTTTCCTGGTCGGCATCGTCACCACCCTGGTCACGATGTTCGTGGGCGGCACAGGCGTGCTGGTCGGCGCCTTCGTCGCTCCCGCGTGTCGAGAGCGGCATCAGTTCGTCAGCACGCATGCCGTCGTCATGACCATCCAGCACGGCCTGAAGATCGGAGCCTTCGCGTTGCTCGGCTTCGCCTTCGGCCCCTACGTCCCGCTCCTCGCCGGTCTGGTTTTGTTCAGCTTCCTCGGAAGCTACGCCGGAAAGCTGGCGCTGAATCGGCTGCCCGAGCAGCTGTTCCGCGCGGCTTTAAAGGCGACGCTGACCGTGCTGAGCCTGCAACTGCTCTACACCGCGGCGATCCAGCTCGCGGCACGATAGCTCCGCGCGGAGCAGCCGGAGGCCTTATGAAGCCATGCGGTTCTTTCCTGTTTTGCATCGTGGTTTCACCCGCAAGCCGATCCTCCGCCATCAGCAGCAGCGAACAGTTCTACCGCGACCGGCAGCCCGGGCGCGTCAACTGGCGCGCGATCGTGAGCGATTGATGGCCGCGGCGCGTTCCCGGCTTGTATTTCTCGGGCGACGCGGGCAATAATCGGCGCGATACGGCGGCAGGCGCAGATCTCCGGGAGGACTCATGCTTCGATTGTTCCCCCTCGTCCTTGCATCGATAGGGTTGCTGTTCCAGCCGCCGCGGGCCGGCTCCCAGGACCGCGTGCGCGCCGGCTGGGCGGCGATGACGGCGTCGCATACCCCGCTCTGGGTGGCTCAGGAAAAAGGGTTCTTCGCCAGGCAAGGGCTCACGGTGGAGCCGATCTTCTTTGGCGCCGGCCCCCCCGCAATGCAGGCGCTGGTGGCGGGGGACCTCGATATCGTCGTCACCTCCGCGCCCAACGTCGTCAATCCGCGGCTCGGCGGCGCCGATACGGTGATGGTCCTCTCGATCATTCCGACGTTCATCGACCATATCATCGCCTCCCCCGACATCGCCCGACCCGAGCAGCTGCGCGGGAAGACGGGCTCCGTCAATCGATTCGGCAGCATCTCCGAAATGGGGCTCAGGCTTTCGCTCCAGCGCCTCGGCATCGACCCGGAAAAGGACGTCCGCATCGTTCCCGCCGGCGGCAACCCGGAGCGGCTGGCCGCCATCTCCAAGGGCCTGTCCCAGTTCACGATCATGAACGAGCCCTTCATCAAGGAAGCGGAGCGCCTGGGCTTTCGCGATCTCGTCAACATGGCGGCGCTGAAAATCCCCCTCCACGGGAACGGCATCGTCACCCGGGAGGCGACCGTCAGGAGCAGGCGCGCGGTGGTCGCGAAGTTCGTTCGCGCCATCACCGAGTCGATCCACTACATCAAGTCCGACAGGGAAACGACCAAGGCGATCATCGGCAAGTATACGAGGTTCACCGACCCCGAAGGTCTGGAGCGGACCTACAGAAACTATACTTCCGTGCTCATGGATGTGCCCTACGCCGATCCCGCCGGCATCAGGACGCTGCTCGACTACATGGCGCCGAGAAATCCCAGGGCGGCGGGCGCGGACCCGCGGAGCTTCGTCGACCCGAGCTTCGTGCAGGAGATGGAGTCGTCGGGGTTTATCAAGCAGCTGCAGAGGAAATGAAGAGGAACGGCAGCGGCCCGCGCCGACCTCGGCCGCCGGGGCGCCCGCGAGCAGTCGCGGGTTTTAGCTCAGGTTCGCTGCGGCCCGGCAGCTTTCTTCCCGGCGGCCGCCGTTCATTCGTACGAGCACTGCAGGTAGGTGCGCAGGAGGTCACGCAGCACCGGCAGCTGGAAGGGCCGGTAGAGGATCTCCTCGGCCCCCGCGTGAAGCGCGCGCTCCACGCGCCCGGCCACGTTGCACGCCGTGGTCCATGCGGTGCTGATGATGACGGGAATGTTTTGCGTGGCCCGATTGGCTTTCAGGCGAGCCGTGGCCTCGTCGCCGTGCATTCCGGGCAGTCGCAGGTCCATCATGATGAGGTCGGGGCGGAGAGCGGAAGCCTTTTCCACCGCTTCGGGGCCGCTGCCGGCTTCCAGGACCTCGTATCCCAGCCCTTTGATGTAATCCCCGAAGGACTTTCGGGATGCCGGGTTTTCGTCAACGATGAGGATCTTCTTCGTCACGGTTCGCATGCACGCCCGTCGGTGCACGAAGGATGCCAGCCCTGAACCGGTCCGGCAGCCTGGTATTTTCTTGCCATGCAGAGCAGTCCCGGGATACGGCGCCTCGGGTCCCGTTTCGGTGCGACAGTGAAGCGGCAAGGAAAATCTTCCGGTCGCCGGTTGTTTTTACGGGTGGGTGAGACCGGTGAGCTCGCCCGCACCGGATCCGGCTGAAGCGGGCGGGCAGCACGGGAAGGGCCTCTTGCCTGCCTGGGCTGACCGTGATTTCCTCGAAAAATCCATCGGCTCGCAAAGGGCGAGCCCGGGAGGGAGCGATGGCTTTTCAGGTACGAAGGGTGGTCACCGGCCATGATGCAAGCGGGCGCGCGGTGGTGAAAATCGACGAAATCTGCAAGAACAGGGTGTCCAATCGTCCCGGAGCGACCGCCTACGTGGTCTGGACCACCGAGTCCTTCCCCGTCGATAATACGGGCGAGGCTGATCAGGCGCTGAGGACGGTGGGCACGACGCTGAAGAACGGAACCGTCTTCCGCGTGATCGAGTTCGTGCCCGGCGTCGCCCCGCGCAACCATAGAACCGATTCGATCGACTACGCCGTCGTCCTGTCCGGCGAGATCGACATGGAGCTCGACGATTCGACCGTCCACCTGAAGGCGGGAGACGTGCTCGTCCAGCGCGGGACCATCCACAACTGGGTCAATCGCGGCGCCGAGCCATGCGTCATCGCCTTCGTCCTGATCGACGCCAAGCCCGTGGAGGCCGGCGGCAGGATCCTGCACGCCGTCGGTTGAGGTCGAATCGAGCGCCGGGCCGAGACGGGCCGGAGCCGGAGCGTCGATCCCCGCCCCGCTCCGCCCGCCTCACGCGGCCGGCGCGCCTCTCTCCCACCTGACCGTCCGGGTTCCCGGACGGACTCTCGGAAAGCGCTTTTCGGCCCTGCCGACCGAGAAGAAAGAAAGGGCCGGTTGGTACCGGGCCGGAAACGGCTCGATCGTTTCCGCGGAATCATGACTCGAGAAGAAGACCAAAAGCGCGTCGGTTGTCCTGCGCTGTTTCTCGCCTTTTCTTCGGTGAGCCTCTCCGGTTTCGGGGGCGTTTTGTTCTGGGCGCGGCGGGTGCTGGTGGAGCGCCGTCGCTGGCTCACCGAGCAGGAATTTCTGGACGTCCTCGCGCTGGGACAGCTTCTGCCCGGGCCAAACGTACTCAACGTCGCGGTTCTCGTCGGCTACCGCTTCGGCGGATGGCGGGGCGCCGCCTGCGCGGTCGGCGGGTTTCTGGGATGGCCGTGCCTCGTGGTCATCGCCATGGGCATGCTCTATCAGCACTACGGCGCTCTGCCGCAGGTGCAGCGCGCGCTCGCCGGCATGTCGAGCGTCGCCGCGGGCTTGCTCCTCGCCACCGTGATCAGGTTGGCGGTCGTTTTGCCGCGGCGCCTTCGCCCCTGGCTGTTCGGCGTCCTGGCGTTCGCCGGCGTGGGCGTCCTGCGCTGGCCGCTTCTCTGGGTTATCGGCGTTCTCGCGCCTCTCGCGGTCGCCGCGGCGTGGAAGGAAAGCCGATGATGGATCGTTCCGAGCTCGCGTCGCTGTTTTTCCACTTTCTCGTCCTCTGGTTCCTGGCGATCGGCGGTCCGTCGGCGATACTGCCGGACATCCATCGCTACCTCGTCGACGAGCGCCACCTGCTGACGAACGCCGAGTTCGCGGAGCTCTACACCCTGGCGCAGGTCGCCCCCGGCCCCAACGTCATGTACGTCACGCTCATCGGCTGGTATCTGGCGGGCTGGGCGGGCGTTGCCGCCACGATGATTCCCCTGCTCGTCCCCGCGACGACGCTCACGTTGCTCGTAGGGCATCTCAACCGCCGTTACCCCGGAGCTCCGATCCTGGAGGCCGTTCGCCGCGGATTGCCGCCGATCACGATCGGCCTGATGTTCTCGAGCGCGACCGTCCTGATGCGGACCGTCAACCACGACTGGCGCGGCTACCTTTTCACGCTCCTCGCCGCCGCGGTGGTTCTCCGCAAGCGATGGAACCCGCTCTGGCTCCTCGCCTGCGGCGCGCTCGCCGGCGTCGCCCGGCTCGTCTGATCGGCCGGCGGCGCCCTTCGGCCCGTCGCCTGCCGGGATCAACGCGACGGCAACGGTCCGGTTCCCGCGAACCTCTTGAAGAAGGCGATTGTTTCGGGATCGCGCGGGATTTCCTTCACCACCCTCGCCTGCTCGTCCGGCATCAGGGGCGTGGGCTCGTCGCCTCCCGTGAGCTTTCGGTACTCGGCGGCGAACGCCGGATCGGTGTGCGTCTTGCGCACGGCTTCCTTGAGCGTGTCCACCCGATCCCTGGGGGTTCCCGGGGGCAGCAACAGCGCCGTGCCGATCGACCGGAACGCCCGCATCATGTGGAGCAGCTTTTTTTCCTTCTCGGACCTGGCGAAGCTCTCGATATCGGGAACGCCGAGGTGGGCGAAACGAGGGTCTTTCCGCCCCTTCGGGATCTCGATGGCCGCGTGGAAATCCACCAGCCGCTTGTTCACGAAATCCTGCTCGACCACGGTGCCGGTGGATGCGACCTGCGCGTCGACCTCGCCGCGGGCAAACGCCAAGTCGAGGTCCTCGTTCTCGTAGCCAGGAATGATCCTGGCGTCTTTCAGGTCGAGGAAGTAGGCGGTTACCCGGCTGTGGATGTAGCCGGTGTGGCCGACCGGAGCGCTGCCGATGCGCACCCCCGAAGCCGAGCGCAGCCTCGCAACGCTGTCCAGGCCGATTCCCTTGCGCGTGACGAAGAGGTAATACAGCACGTGCTCGGTCGTCCCGAGGTAGATGAGCTTGTCGATGTCGTACTGAACGCCGGACTCGCCGAGGACGGCGTACGGCACGATGCTGCTCGAGATCCGAGCCAGCGTGAGACCGTCCGGGCGCGCCGTGTTGAAGAGATAGTTGGCTGCCTTTCGACCGCCGCCGCCCGGCATGTACTGAAACGCGATCGCCGGATTGCCCGGGATGTGCCTGGAGAGGAAAGGGGCCAGAGCCTTGGCCCGCAAATCCCCCATCCCTCCGGCGCCGGACCCGACGATCAGGGTGATCGTCTTCCCCTGATAGAACGGCGTCTGAGCGCGAGCCGGGCCGAAGAAGACAAGCGCGGAGGCGGGCAACGAGAGGAGCAGGCAGAGAGCGCGGCCGACAAGGCGGGTTTGAAGCGGCGCCATAACAACCTCCCTCAAAAGCAAAGCTTTTGATTGCGGAAACGATCGCTGCTCCGGTCCCCTAGCCATAATGCGGATGCACCAGCTCAGTCAAGCCGCTGCTCCGGCCCGCGGACCAGCCTTTTTGCATGCGGAGAGTTCGGCTAGAATGCCTCCTCCAGCCGGATCGCCTTCGTCAACCGACGACGTCTCGATCCCCGTACCGATGCAATCGGCGGTTCGCACCGGTCCGGCTGGAGATACACGGCTCGCGCCGCGGGGCGACCCGGCGGTGATCGGGCGGACCGCCGGACGGCGGTGAGAGAATCCGGTTCGAAAATCGATGTGGCACTCCGTTCCGCTGACGCTCTTCTGGTTCGTTTATCTCGGCTCCCTGGGAATCTTCTATCCCTACTTCAGCCTCTACCTGCGCGAGAACGCCGGCCTCTCCGGGACGGAGGTGGGGCTGGTTCTGGCGATCTCCCCTCTGGTCGGAATGCTCGCCCAGCCGTTCTGGGGCCTGGTCGCCGACCGGACCGGAGCGCGGGCGCGGATGCTCGCGCTCCTGACCATGGCGACGGCGCTCGGCTATCTCGGCGTCGGCGCCGCGCGCGGATTCTGGCCGATCGTCGCCGCGACGGCTGGCCTGGCCCTGGCCGGGACCGCGGTGTTTCCGATGGTGACCTCGGTGAGCTTCGCGATTCTCCGCGACGCGGGGCGCCATGCGTTCGGCCGGGTGCGGGTATGGGGCACGATCGGCTATTTCATCATGATCGTCGTGTTTCCCCGGCTCCTTGCGGGCCACGGCGCGCCGGTCCAGGAAAACGGCTCGGTCTCCCAGCCGGGCCTCGGGCTGATGTTCCCCGTTACGGCCGCCCTGGTCTTTGCCGCCGCGATCATTGCCTTTTTCCTGCCGGCGAAGGGCGCCGTCGCGCTGCGCGCCGGACGCGGCGACTGGCGACAGCTCGCGCGCAATCGCGCTTTTCTGAGATTCCTGCTGTTTTCCCTCTGCGCCCACTTTCTGATGCACGGACCGATGTGGCTGTTTCCGCTCTTCGTCCGGGCCCGCGGCGGCGACCTCGAAACCATCCGCAACATGTGGATCCTCATGCTCGTGCTCGAGATTCCGCTCGTGCTCCTCACCGGCAGCGGGCTCAAGCGGCTCGGAGCGCGCGGTCTTCTCGCCGTGGGGGTTTCCGTCGGCGGTGCGCGCTGGTTTCTCTGCTCCGTCACGACCGACGGCACGCTGCTCCACGCCGTCCAGGCGCTCCACGGCGTGATCGTCGTCGGGCTCAACCTCGGCAGCCCGCTCTACCTCGACGTCATCGCGCCGGAAAGGCTGCGCTCCACGGCTCAAGGAGTGCTCTCGATGGTCGGCGGCGGCGTCGCCGCGACGGCTTCCAATTTCTTTGCCGGATGGCTGGTGGACAGGGCGGGGATCGACTGGCTCTATTTTACCTTCGGCCTCGGCTCCCTCGCCCTGGGCCTGCTGGCCCGCTGGATTCTGCCGCACCCGCAGCGCCGCCCCGAGGAGCTCCCGCCCGCCGGCCCCCTCGCCGCCGACCCCGCGGTCTTTTGAGGAGGCCGGTCGTGAAATACGATCCGCGAAAGCATCGTCGCCGCAGCATCCGTGTGAATACATACGATTGCGCCCAGCCGGGCGCACGTCGCTCGCCAGCAATCGGTCGGCGCAGGCCTGCGTGTCTGCCCCGATACGAGATCGGCGGCACACGCGGCGGCAGGGGGGACAGTCCACCCCTACGGGAAATCGTTCAATCGTTCAAAATAATGACCGAGTATATCCGCCATGTATCCGCCATGCCAAAAACCAGGGTTGGCCGCCCAGACTCAGGCCGCCGCCATGGAAGCAGAAGCGGAAATCAACGCGGCTCTGGCTTCGCAGGTCGTCAGCGCCAATCCCGAAATGTGGCGCTTTCAGGTTGAAAAGCTGGAGGAATTCCTCAGGCAACGCCCCCGAAAAGCCCACAACGAAACGCGGCGTATTCTCGATAACGACCGCCAGCTCGTGGCCGAAAGCGTCGATCCTCTCGACTGGCCGGTCATGACCCGTTCGGACGCACTTTTCGACGCGGGCGTAACTGTTGGCCAGATCGAAATCAGCCGTTCGCTCCGTCCGCTGCTGCTGCATGCCGGGGAACTTTTCGTTTTCGGCTCGTCGCTCGGCTTGGGGCTATTTCTAATCTTCCGCGTGGTCCCGTTACGCCTGCTCAACCGTGCGCTGGCGGACAACGCGAGGTTTCTCGAAGATCTTAAACGAGCCAATGGGAAACTGGAGGCCGCCAATAGGGAGCTGGCAAGGCAGGCCGCCGACCTTGCGAAGGCCAGCAAGCTCCAGGCGGATTTCGCCGCCATGATCGCTCATGATCTGCGCTCTCCACTGATGAGCATTGCTGGAGCTGCCGAGGTGATGATGGACGGGACGTTCGGCGAAGTTACCGCCGAACAATAGAAATGGCTCGAAAAGATACACGCCAACAGCACGAATCTGGTCGATCTGACAAGCGACTTCCTGGAAATTTCCAAATTCGAGTCTGGCTACGCAGACCTTCATGTGGAAGCCACCGACCTCGGACAGCTGATCCAAAGATGCGTCAATAATCTTGCAGTTTTGGCTCGACAGAAGAACATTTCGCTCAAGACGTCCGTCCAGGCCTCGCTTCCGCCAATTCAAGCAGATCCTCGCCGAATGGATCAGGTCTTGGGAAATCTGATCAGCAACGCGATCAAATTTACCGGCGAAGGAGGAGAAGTCGAGATCGGCGCGCTTCAGGAAAACACTGCAGAAGCTCGGGTTTGGGTGAAAGATACCGGGACAGGCATCCCCCCGACGAGATCGATGCTCTATTCTCAAAATACCGCCAGGGCGGTAATGCCAAACGCACGGCCGGCCGGGGAACCGGGCTCGGCCTCGTCATCTGCAAAACGATCATTGAGGCTCACGGCGGCAGAATCGAAGTTGAAAGCGAGCTCGGCAAGGGCAGCATCTTTTTCCATACCCTTCGCCCCCCCAGCCGATCGCAGCGCCAGAGCGAAAGAACCTCTCGATTCCCTGAGTCTTTTCCAGGACCGCCAGATCAGCTAATCCTTCCGGCCAAGCCGCAGCATTGTGGCGATCAAGACGATAAGGCCTGGGCTCTCGCGAGTGCCATGCCTTCCGGCCGCTGCTCCCGGTCACCGTGGATTCCTGCTCTGAAAAAGTCATTAGACGTTAGTTTTTGTAAGAATTCTTGATTCTGTTCCCAATCCCTGTTATGAACGGCGCCGTGACAAAGGGGGCGGCATGCGGGAGCTCTTGAACACGAAAGAGGTGGCTAGTTACCTCGGGATCAACGAGAAAAAGGTCTATTACCTGGCGAAGAACGGCAAGATCCCGTGTACGAGGGTTACCGGCAAGTGGACGTTCTCTAAAAGACTGATCGATGAATGGATCGACGAGAGCAGTCGGGCTGCGGCCGGAGGCAAGAAACGAGAGCAGAGAGCGTTTCTGCTCGCCGCGGGCAGCGATGATCCGAGCCTCGGAATCCTGCGCGATCTTTACGCGTCGCGCAGCGCGCCTGTCTCTCTCTTCATGGCGACCACCGGCAGCAGCGCCGGCCTGAGATCCCTCCGGGATGGGGTGGCGGATTTCGCCCTCGCCCATCTTCTCGATCCCGAAACCGGAGACTACAACCTTCCGTTCATTCACAAGACGATCCCTTCGGGGGTGGCCGTCGTCCCCCTTTTCCATCGGGAGCTGGGGCTCGTGCTGAGACGCGGCAACCCCCTGAGCCTTCGAACGCTAGCCGATCTCGCGCGAACCGGCGTCCGCATGATCAACCGCCAGCCCGGCTCCGGCACGCGCCACTACATCGACCAGGAATGCTCCAAGCTGGGAATCGATCCCAGGACGATCGACGGATACGACGAATCCGTCGCCACCCATCTGGAAGTGGGATTGAAGATCCTGAGACAGGAAGCCGACGTGGGCGTGGCGACGACGTCGGCCGCGCGTCTGCTCGGCCTCGATTTCATTCCTCTCGCTCAGGAACGCTTCGACATTCTGATCCCGAAGGAGCGCTTCTTCTCGGCGGGAATCGAGACCCTGCTGGAGATCGTGGGATCGCGGGAATTCCGCAACCGGGTGGAGTCGCTGGGAGGATACGACACTTCGGAATCCGGAAGGATTATCGCATCGAGCTGACGAAGTCGCCGCCCATGCGCTCAAAGATCTCGTTCCGGATCTTTCTCATGGGACTGTTCCTGGCTTCGGAAGTCCCCTGTCACACGCTGGCAGGCGAAGCCGCAAGCAGGTCCGTCATCCTCTCGACCACCACGAGCACCCAAGACTCGGGACTGCTGGACGTTTTGCTCCCGCTCTTCGAAAAAAAGACCGGCCACAGCGTCAGGCCGATCGCCGTCGGCACGGGCCAGGCGCTTGCGCTGGCCGCCAAGGGCGAGGCGGACGTGACGCTGGCGCACGCGCCGAGTCTCGAGAAAAAGTACGTCGCCGACGGAAAGCTGCTGAACCGCCGGCTGGTCATGTACAATGACTTCGTCATCGTAGGCCCGCCGTCCGATCCCGCCAAGATCAGATCGACCAGGAGCAGCGTGGAGGCCATGCGGCTGATCGCAAAAAACCGCGCCCGATTCGTCTCGCGCGGGGACAACTCGGGAACTCACAACCTGGAGAAGGCACTCTGGAAGCAGGCGGGAGTCGAACCCGAAGGCGGCTGGCACATCGAGTCCGGCCAGGGCATGGGGGCGAGCCTCCGCGTCGCCAACGACCGTAACGCCTACACGATTGCGGATCGGGCGACCTACCTCGCCTTTCGCAAACGGATCGCGCTCGCGGTCCTCCTGGAGGGCGACAAACCGCTCCTGAACATCTATTCGGTGATGGAGGTGAATCCGGCCGGCGGCCCCGGGGTGAACGCCGCCGGCGGAAAGGCTTTCGCCGACTTCATCGTCTCCTCCGCCGCCCAGGCCGTGATCAAGACTTTCGGCGTCGAGAAATTCGGCCGGCCGCTGTTCGTTCCGATCGCGGGAAAGCGAGAGGAAGAGATCGGAGGATAAGATGGGGCTCGTTTTCGACGGCGTCAGGGAAGCATTCAGGCTGATCGTGACGGCCGACCCGGAAGTGCTCGGCGTCACCTGGCTCTCGCTCCAGATATCGGGCGCCGCCACCCTTCTCTCGCTCATCCTGGGCATGCCGCTCGGGATCGGCGTCGCCCTGTCTCATTTTCCCGGCCGGAACCTGATCGTGAGCCTCATCAACACCGGAATGGGTCTTCCGCCCGTGGTGGTAGGGCTTTTCGTCACGGTCTTCCTCTGGCGCAGCGGACCGCTGGGGTTTCTCGAGCTGCTTTACACTCCCACGGCCATGATCATCGCCCAGGTCGTCATCGCAGCTCCGATCGTGGCCGGTCTCACCATGGCCGCCTTCCAGACCTTGAACCCGAATTTGCGTCTGCAGCTGCTGGGCATCGGCGCGTCCCGGCTTCAACTGCTTTGGCTCCTGTGCCGGGAAGCCAGGCTTCCCCTTCTCGCCGCCGTAATGGCGGGCTTTGGCGGAGTGATATCCGAGGTCGGCGCCTCGATGATGGTGGGCGGCAACATCCGCGGGCAGACGCGCGTGCTCACGACGGCTACTGTGCTGGAAACGGGAAAGGGGAATTTCGAAATCGCCATCGCCCTGGGGCTGATCCTGCTCCTTCTTACCTTTGCCGTGAATCTCGCCCTCACGCATATCCAGCAGCGCGAGCAGCTGAGATGGCCGAAGCCCTCGTAACGCTTCGCGACATTCTGGTTCGGTACGGCGACGTCGATGTCCTCGACGTTCCCGATCTCTCGGTTCGCTCCGGCGAGGTCCTCGCGATCATCGGCCCCAACGGAGCGGGAAAGTCCACCCTGCTGCGCGTGATGGGGCTGCTGGAACGGCCGACGCGGGGAGTCGTTTGCTTTCGGGGCAGGGAAGTGGACCGCCGCGATCTCCTGCCGCTCAGGCGCCGCATCGCGAGCGTCTTTCAACAGGCGCTGCTCTTGAATGCTTCGGTTTATGAGAATGCGGCACTGGGGTTGAAGCTCCGGGGACTGGACCGCCGCTCCATCGAGCAACGCGTATTCCCGTGGCTCGAGCGTCTCGGGATCGCCCATCTGGCCGGGAGACGGGCGCGCAGCCTGTCGGGGGGCGAGGCGCAGCGCGCCAGCCTTTCGCGCGCCCTGGCTCTCGACCCCGAGCTTCTCTTGCTCGACGAGCCCTTTTCGGCGCTCGACCATCCTACCCGGGAGCAGCTTCTCCTCGATCTGGAGGAGATCCTTCAAGAGACGGGCGTCACGACGGTTTTCGTCACTCACGACCGCAACGAGGCTTCCATATTCGGAGATCGCCTGGGGGTCCTGATCGGGGGCAGGCTCGTTCAGGTGGGAGAGACGGCCGAGGTATTTTCCCGCCCGGCGGACGAAAACGTCGCCGACCTTGTCGGCGTCGAGACGAGAATCCCCGCGACCGTGGAGAAATCGGCTCAGGGAAGGTGCGTGATTCGCTTTGCCGGCGGCTCGATCCGGGCCGGCGGCGATTTTCAACCCGGCGAGCGGCTTCTCCTCTGCGTAAGGTCGGAGGA
This sequence comes from Candidatus Zixiibacteriota bacterium, assembly GCA_035574315.1. Taxonomy (NCBI): domain Bacteria; kingdom Pseudomonadati; phylum Candidatus Zixiibacteriota; species Candidatus Zixiibacteriota bacterium. Next base: position 81,852 of record DATLYW010000026.1, on the reverse strand, counting down.
AATCGCCCTGCGGCCCGTCGGGCGGCAGGAGCCGGCCCGGGACGGGTTCAATGAGCTGGCGGCCACGGTACTGAAAATCAGGCCGTTGGGCACGCAGCACCGAATAGAGCTGGACTGCGGCGGCAATCGTCTCGTTGCGCTGCTCACCCGCTCTTCCCTGTCGGAGCTCGGCGCCCGCGAGGGGGAGCAGGTGATCGCGTCGTTCAGCGAAGCCGCCGTGCACGCCGTCAAACGAGGCTGACGAAAGTCCAGGGCGCGGCGGGCCGTCAGGCTGCCGATTCATCCGCTTCGCCGGCCGCGAACGCCGCCAGGGCCTCGTCCCGCAGTCGATCGGGCTCGGACCGGTAGCGCAGGGAAAAATGAAACGGCACGAACTTTTTTACCCCCGCGCGGCGCGCCAGGCGGCCCGCCTGTGTCGCGGTCAGATGGTACCGTTCCCGCGCTCTTTGCTCGTCCGCTTGCGAGAACGATGCCTCGCAAAAGAAAAAATCCGATCCCGCCGCGAGCGAAACGATCCGTCCGGCGTTGGCCGCGTTGTACTGGTTGTCGACGACGTAGGTGATCTTCTGCCCGGCGCTCTCGAGGATCAAAAGATCGCGCCACGCTTCGAGGGAAAGCTCCCTGGTCTTCCCGCTCTCGAGCGGCGCCCCGAGGAGCGTGGTCGAGGGATGCCGCTCCCGCAACATTCTTTTCAGCTCGTCCAGCCACGGACCCGGCTGCAGGCCTTCGGCCTGGAGCACGTCGGGCCTGACGTTCAGACGGTTGCTCTCCTCCAGGCTGAAGGCCAGGCACGGCACCGCGTGGTCCAGCACCGCGCAGCGGACGCGAAACGACGACTCCTCCAGCAGCGTTCCCGTGAACGGCCCCTCCGCCTCCCCTTCCGGCGCAAAGCCGCCGGCGGCCTTGAGATCGACTTTGCGCACCACGGGGGGGTCGACCTCGTGGACCGCGAGCGCGATCGGATATTCGCGAATCCAGTTCCACGTGTAGCCCGCGAGCTTGCCGCGAACGTTGTCGATGATCCCTTTCGGTCCGTACAGGCGCAGCTCCCGCTCTCGATTGAGCGAGCAGCGCAGCAGGTGATCGAAGCCGATGAAATGATCGAGGTGCGTATGGGAAACGAAAACATCCGAAATCTTCAGGATCTCCCGCGCGCTCAGGCGATCGATGCGCCCCAGGTCGAAAAGGACGGCCCGGCGCTCGTGATGAAAGCCGACGAAAAGAACCGGATCTTCGAAAGGACCGTTGACGAGGCGGGGCGCGAAACGGTCGGCCATAGGCCAGAACTACAGGGCTCGCCCCGCCGGCTCAAGCGGCTCGAGATCCGCCGACATTGATCCACCGGTCCCTGGCGTTGAAATGCGCGGCGCCGCCCGCGATACTCCTTTCTCTCCGGCCTGCAACTGTGCTAAAACGGCCGCCGACGAAACCGAAAGGAGAACGCGGGCGATGGAGGTTTGCTTCCTCGGCACGGGGTCGCCCCAACCCGATCCGCGGCGGGGCAGCTCGGCGATTCTCGTCGACGCGGGTGCCGCGCGACTTCTGTTCGACTGCGGGCGGGGTTGCATTCAACAGATGGCCCGCCTCGGGATCGCGCCCGCGAGCGTCACCCACTGCTTTTTGACCCACGGCCACTACGATCACGTGGCGGACTACGCGCTGCTGGTTCTGACCTCGTGGCGCTTCGGCCGGCGCCATACGCTGCAGGTGTACGGTCCGCCGGGAACCCGGGCCATGTCCGACGCGCTTTTCCACGACGCTTACAAGATCGACATCGCCGCGCGCAAGGCCCTGAAGAAATCCGACGCCGCCGGGGATATCGACATTTGCGTGACTGAGATGGTTGGCGGGTCGGTGGCAGAGGGCGAAGGATGGCGCGTGCGCGCCGTCGAGGTCGAGCACTGGCCGATCCCGCTGTCGCTCGGCTTTCTGGTCGAAGCGGGCGGCAAGCGCCTCTTTTTCACCGGCGACACCTCGCCCTGCGACGCGGTCCGAAACGAGGCGGCGGGCGCCGATCTGCTGATCCACGAAGCGATGTATTTCCCGCCCGGTTCCGGCCACTACCGGAGCCACAGCCATCCGGAGCACGCCGGCGAGGTCGCCCGGCAGGCCGGCGCCCGGCAGCTGGCGCTCACCCATCTGCAGCCCGACGTCCTGCAGGAACGGTTGTTGAACGACGCGGGCAGGAAATTTTCGGGAAAGATCGTCATGGCGGCGGACGGAATGCGCCTGACGGTCTAGCGGGGAGGGCTCATGGACATCGGCAAATGCGTCGTCAAGGCCAGGCCGGGAGTTCTCGGCGGAGTGGCGGAAGAAAAGCGACCGCTGCGGGAGCGCGTCGCGCTGCCGGTCAAGCGCCGCATCTTCATCAACCGCGACTCGCATCCTGAGGCCGACGTCTACGTCGCGATCCACGAAGCCGAGAACCTGCCGGCGGAGGTCCCCGACTATCAGGTCCCGCATTGCCACAACACAGACGAGTTCTATTTCTTCGTGGGCAACGGTCCGGGGCTGACAGGGCTCGCGGGGCAGATCAAGTTCGAGGGCCGCGCTCACCGGATCTCATCCCCCGCAACCGTCTACATTCCCGCGGGCACGGTGCACGAGTACAAGGTCGTCGAGGGCGCGGGATACGTGGTGGTTCTCTTTCGCAGCCGCGGATACACCCATATCGACCGGGAACCCGACCTCGACGCCGGCGCGAGGGAAGCCGAAAGATTCGCGCGCTACGTGTTCCCGCCGGAAATTCGCGCCACGAGCGAGATACGGGCGCACCGCGATTCCGCGCCGGGCACGCGTTACGTCTTCGTCGACGAAGAGATCAGGCCCGAAGCGGCTTTCTACACCGCCGTTCGGGACGTTTCCGACCTCGAGGCGACGCAGACCGGATACGTCGACAGGCACACCCACAACTGCGACACCTACCATATCACCGTGGGCGCGGGAGAGAACCTGACCGGTCTTCGAACCGAGTTCGTGATCGGGGATCAGAAAACCGTAGTCGACAGCCCGGTCGCGGTTCACGTTCCGGCCGGGGTGCCGCATTCGCAGCGACTCATCGGCGGCTCCGGGCAGTTTTTCAACTTCGTCCCCCGGGGCGCCTATAACCGGAGCCTGGTATGAGCGGCTCCCGCGCCCCGAAGCTTGGCCGGTCCCGGGTCATTCGCCGGGGCACCGCTCCCGGGGATACGGCCTGAGAACCGGCTCCGCACGGTCGTCCTCGATGCTCAGCAGCCAGGCGCTGCGCTCCTTGAAATAAGCGATCAGCCTGCAGGTTTCCGCCTGCCCCATTTCCCGCGCCCAAACCACGGTCTCGCGATCGATGCTCGCCCCGTTGTGGACCCACTCCCGCGACGGGAGGTGGCCGCGACCGTATCGCACGGAAACGAAAGCTCTGTCCCGGGCTGCTTTTTCGGTCTATATTGGCCCCCGGCTGTCCGGGAGGAGCCATCCCATGGCGAAAGACATGCGTTCGTGGATCGCGGAGCTGGAAAAGGCCGGCGTGCTCTCTCGAATAGCAAAACCGGTGGACCCGCGCACCCAGATGGGAGCCCTGCTCTGGCAGGCGCGGGACCGGGCTTTGCTCTTCGAGAACCTGACCGGCTTTCCGAACTGGCGCTGTCTCGGCCAGGCGCCCGGCGACGTTTCGCTCGCCCCTCTCGCCTTCGGCTGCCACCGAAACGACATGGTCCCCGAGTTCGTGCGCCGGACGGAAAAGCTCGGCAGCACCCGGCTCGTCGACACGGGCCCGGTGAAGGAAAAGATCGCGGCGGGCGCGGAAGTCGACATCACCAGGATGCCGATCCATCAGGCAGGGGTCCGCGACGGCGGGCCGTTCATCGGCTCCGGCCTAGTCATCACCAAGAACCCGGAGACCGGGCGGCGCAACATGAGCTTTCACCGGCTGCAGATGAAGGGTCCCGCGAAGACCGGCATCCTCCTCTATCCGCGCCACGCCTGGAACAACTACCAGCTCTACGAAGCGCAAGACCGCCCGATGCCGGTCGCGATCATGATCGGACATCATCCGATGTACTATTTCGCAGCGGCGACGACGACGCAGTACGGCGTCGACGAGCTGGAGATCGCTTCCGCGCTGCTCGGGGAGGAGGTCGAGCTGGTCAGGTGCGAGACGGTCGACCTGGAGGTTCCCGCGCACGCGGAGATCGTCATCGAGGGCGAGATTCCTCCGAAGGTGCGCGAGCAGGAGGGCCCGTTCAGCGAGTTCCAGGACTATTATCTGACCGGTTCCGGAATGAACCCGATCGTCAACGTCAAGGCGGTGACCATGCGGCGCGACGCGATCTTCAAGGCCGTCCAGAACGGCACCGAGGTCGAAGGTTGCGTCTACCACAAGGTGCCGATGTCGGGGCAGATCCTGCGGCGGATCCGCACCGTGGGCGGCTTCACGGAGGTGAAGAACGTGCTCGTGCTGCCCGGCATTTTCGGGGTCGTGGTCCAGATGAACCCGCGCTACTACGGCGAGGCGAAAAACGTGCTCATGGCGGTGCTCTCGGGCGAGTACCAGCACCCCAAGGTGGCGATCGCGGTCGACGAGGACGTGGATATCTTCAACTACGCGGAGATCCTCTGGGCCATCTCGACGCGCGTCAATCCCCAGGAGGACATCACGATCATTCGCGGCGCGAAGATCCACGCGATGGATCCCTCCTGCCCCGAGTTCGGCCGCCCCGGTTCCCCCGGCTGGCACCGGATCGGGGGCAAGGTCATGATCGACGCCACCAAGCCCCCCGCGTGCGATCCCGCGCGGCGGGACGAGTTCGAGCGGTTGCGCCCGATGGGCTGGGAGACCGTCCGCCTGGAAGATTTTCTGCCCGAAGGGGCGCCGCCGCCGCGCTACGCGAGCCTGAGGGATACGCGGCGCTAGCCTCGCTCGAGAGCGCCGCTCCCGTTCGCTTTTCCTCCGTGAATAATCCGTCAACCCCGCACTTTCGCGGGGGAAGCGGCGAGCACCGGCCCTCTGCTAAGGCGTGAACAGCGGCTCGATGTGGCTCTCGGCTTCCTTCGGGAACATGCCGAGCGCCGTCCCCTCGCGCAGGAAGGTCTGCATCGCCTTCAGGGTGGCCGCTTCCGGCCACTTGAACTCTTCCGGCAGCAGGAAGGCCCTCGTGCGCTGCCATGCGGGCCCGAGGTCTTCCGCGCGCTCCAGGCCGAAGAACCGCTTCGCGTATTTCTTGAAGTGCCCTTCGTCCTTCTGGACGCCGCGGTATGCTTCGGTCCAGGCGGCGCGCAGACTGGCTACGAGGGCACCGTTGGCCCGGACCCATGGCTCGAGCGCCCCCAGCCACACGACCGGCAGGATTTTCGTGCTCAAGAGCCTGTTCATCTCGTCTCTCAGGCTCATGATGGTCCGGTACTTTCCCGTCGTCACCAGCCGCGAGACGTGCGCCTCCCAGATCAAACCCGCCTCGACGTCTCCTTTTTCGAGCACGGCGATGATTCCCGGCCCGCCGAGCTTCTTGAGCTGGAAGTCCTTTTCGATGCTCGCGCCCTTCTTTCGCATGATGAAATCGAAGAGGTTGTACAGCGTGGTCACCTCGGGAGTGAGCGCGACCGGCTTTCCCTTGAGGTCTTCCACGGAACGGTACGGCGAGTTGCTGCGCACCAGGACGAACATGTGCGATGTTTGATACGGCTGGATCAGGCGCATCGGCACTCCGGCGAGATTCGCCCGCAAACCCGCCTCCGGGGTCATCAGGCCCACGGAGATCGCCTGGATGCCGAGGAGGCGCTGGATCTCCGGCACGCCCGCCCACCGGGGCTTCATGACGAAGCCGTTTCGCCGGTCGAGGCCGTGGTCGATGATGTACTGACCGCCGAGCCCGAAAAGCCCGTCCTGCGGCAGCCCCACCTCCACGGCGGGCAGCTCCGCGCCCGAGGCCGGCCCCGACGTGAAAACCGCGGCGACCAGGGCCGCCGCCCCCCATCTTCGCAATCTACCCGGCAACATCTGCAATCGAACCTCCTCTCTCTCTTCAGGCGAGCACCGTCTGGAGCAGCTTTCTCTTGAACGCGATGAAGCCGGCGTCGTCGGTGTCCCTTTCCAGCGGGCGGAAGGGATTCTCGAAGATCTCCACGACGCGCGCCGGACGGGCGGAAAGGATCACGATCCGATCGCCCATGTAGGCCGCCTCTTCCACGTCGTGCGTGACCAGGAGCGCCGTCTGTCCGAGGCGCGCGCAGATGGCGAGCGTGTCCTCCCGCAGCCGGCGGGCCGTCAGCTGATCGAGCTTGCTGTACGGCTCGTCCATGAGCAGCACCTCGGGCTCGACCGCCAGCGCCCGCGCCAGCCCGGCCCGCTGGCGCATGCCGCCCGAGAGGTAGAGCGGGTACTGCTTGCGAAATTCCCAGAGGCCGACGAGCGACAGGTAGCGCTCCACCCGCTCTCCCCACTTGCGCCGTTCCACTTTCATCCCCTTCAGGGCGAAGACGATGTTGTCCTCGACCCGCTTCCAGTTGAGCAGGCGGGCGTCCTGGAACACGTAGCCGATGCGGGCGCTTCGCCCTCCCCCGCTCTCGCCTGCCCCCGCCACCACCTCGACCTTGCCGCCGTCGAGCGGCTCGAGCCCGGAGACCGCGTTGAGGAGCGTCGACTTGCCGCACCCCGACGGCCCCAGAAGGCAGGTGATGCCGTGCTCGCGGGTCTCGAACGACACGCGGTCCAGGACGAGCATCGGGCGGCCGTCCTCGCGCGGGAAAAACTTCGCCGCGTCCTCGACCCGCACGTAAGCCATCGTCAACGCCTCCAGGCCTCGACCCGCGGCCGCCAGCGGGTAACCAGGCGCTCGAGCCAGCCGATGATGCCGAACTCGATCACGATCATCACGATCAAGAACGTGATCGCCCAGGCCAGGACGGTTTTCATGGAAAAGACGTTGAACCCGCGCACCACCTGATAGCCCACGCCGTTACTGAAGCCGAACATCTCCACCACGACCACCACTTTCCAGGCCAGGCCGAGGCCGTACCGGACCGCCGCGAGGATGTGGGCCACGAGCTGCGGCAGGATGACGTCCGCGACCTTCGACCACGCGCTCGCGTGGAAGGCCTTGCTCATGTCGATGAGGTCCTTGTCGATCGCCTTGGTCCCCTGCCACAGGCTGATCGTCAGCATGGGAAGAATCGTGACCGCCACCGCGGCGTACGCGCTGGTTTCCGTGAGGCCGAAGAACATGATCATCAGGACCGCCCAGATCAGGCCTGGCATCGTAAGGCCCAGGATGACCGGCGGCTCGAAGAAGCTTTCCAGGCTCCGCGACGTCCCCATCAGGATTCCCAACGGTACGCTGCCCGCCATCGCGATGGCGAAACCGACGAAAACCCGCCGCAGCGTGCTCCCCATCTCGGAGAAGAACGTTCCCGAAGCGATGATCGCGCCGACCTCTTCGAGCGTCGCCCACGGCTTGGGCACGAGCGTCGGCGGGAAGAAAAGGCTGAGCACCCACCAGCTCAGGAGCATCGCGAAGATCGAGCCGACGCGAAGCGCGACATCCCGAGCCGCTTCCCGTCCGCGGCCCCCGCGCGCGGGCGCCAGATCTTCGGCCTCGGATTCGGTTTTGCCGGAAATCGAGAGCGATTCCTGTTTCATCGGCGTGATCGAAGAGAAGGCGCCCGGTCCGGCCAATCCTATGGCGGGCAGGGTGGTCTGTCAACGCGAGCGCGCCGGCCCTGCCTCAGAGATTCCCCCCGGCCTGCCAGGAAATCCTCCGGCCGGCATCGGAGCGGGCTCGTTTGCAACCGGAAATTTTGATACCTTTGTCCGGGCGAGGCCTTCAAAAAGGACCGAAAGAAAGGAAAAACTCATGGCAAAGGATCCGGTCTGCGGCATGAACGTCGAAGAACAAAAGGCGGCCGGCACCAGCGAATACAAGGGCCGCACTTACTTCTTCTGTTGCAGGAGCTGCAAGGAGAAGTTCGATCGAGATCCGGAGAAGTACCTGAAATAGGGACCGCGGTCACGGCCGCCGACCGGGCTCCCGCAGGGGGCGCCGCGGTATTGACTTCCGGCGACCCCAACGGACACGTTCTCGAGCTCCTCGGCCCGGCCCGATCGGAAATCTCGCCGAGCCGCGTCTCCGAGATTCTCCCCGACCTTCGAACCTCGAGGCCTTCCGCCGGAGCGCGTCCGCGCCGCCCGGGGGTCGCCGCATCGTTGAATTATCGGTCCCGACTTCCTATGATCCCGCCCAGCGGAGGACGCATGGAGACCATTCGCTTCGTCGACACCACGATCCGCGACGGCCATCAGAGCCTCTGGGCGGAAAACATGACCACGGGCATGATGCTGCCCGTCGCCGAGAACCTGGACCGCGCGGGCTTCGAAGGCATCGAGCTGATCTCCGGCTCGCATCTCAAGAAGACCGTGCGCGAGCTCCGGGAAGATCCCTGGGAGCGCGTGCGTTTGATGGCCCAGAGAATCACCCGGACGCCGCTGCGGGTGATCGCCGGCCGCGTCAACACTTTCGAGTACAATCCGCCCTGCATGTACCGCCTGTTCATCGAGCGCATGTTCGCCAACGGGGTGCGCGAGGCGCGGATCTCGGACGAGTGGAACGACTACGGAGGATGGAAGTTCAGGGTCGGAGTCGCCCACTCCGTGGGGATGCGCGTGATCCTCAACCTCATCTACTCGGTCTCGCCCAAGCATACCGACGATTACTACGCCGAAAGAACCCGCCAGGCCGCCTCGCTCAAGCCTTACCGTCTCTGCCTCAAGGACCCGGGCGGATTGCTCACGCCCGAGCGCATGCGGACGCTCGTCCCGGTCATCTTCGCCAACGCCGGCGGGATTCCGGTCGAGCTGCACACGCATTGCACGACCGGGCTCGGCCCCCTGTGCTGCATCGAAGGATCAAGCTGGGAATACGCTCGATCAACACCGCGCTGCCGCCTCTGGCGGACGACTCCTCGAACCCCTCGCTCTTCAACGTCGCCAGGAACGCCCGCGCTCTGGGGTACGACACGGCCATCGACGAGGAGGTCCTGCGGCCGGTCTCGAGCCATTTTACCGCGATCGCCAGGCGCGAAGGCTTCACGATCGGCGCGCCGGTGGAGTACGACTACACGCAGTACCAGCACCAGGTCCCCGGCGGCATGCTCTCCAACCTCCGCCACCAGCTCCGCAAGGTGGGGCTCGAGCACAAGTTTCCCGAAGCCCTCGAAGAGACCATCCGCGTGCGGGCCGAGTTCGGCTACCCGATCATGGTCACCCCTCTTTCCCAGTTCGTCGGCAGCCAGGCGGCGATCAACGTGATCGTCGGCGAGCGCTACAAGGAGGTCACCGACCAGGTGATCAAGTACGCCCTGGGCCACGCCGGCGCCGAGGGAAGCCGGGACATGGACCCCAACGTGAAGGACAGGATCCTGGACCGCCCGAGAGCGCGCGAGTGGGCGGCCTGGACGCCCGACGATCCCACTCCGGACGCGATGCGGCGGCGTCTCGGGGCGGAGGGAGTCTCCGACGAGGAGCTCCTGCTCCGCTGGATCGTCGGCAAGGAGGACATTGACGCCATGCGCGCCAACCCCCGTCCCCTTGAATACGCCCCTCCCGGCCGGCCGCTCGTCGATCTCCTCGAGGAGCTGTCGAAGCGAAGCGACTACAATCGGATCCACGTCAGCAAGGGAGGCCTTTCCATCCGGCTGGAACGGCGCGGCGCGGCCCGGCCCTAGCCGCCGAGCCGCCGCGCTTCGGTTGCAACCGGCGGCGGTCGATGCAATAAGAATGCAGTGGATCGGCGAAGAACGATCCGATCTCGTTCCGCACGGACGGAAAATAAGGAGGAACCATGGCTTCGGACATCGTGGCGATCGACGTTCACATCCACCTTTCGGATGAGGTGACGCAAAAGGCGAAAGGCGCCCGCACCCAACAGATGGCGCGCTATTTCGGACGCGAACGCCCCCCGGTTTCGATCGACGAGCTGGCGGACCAGTACCGGGCCCGCAAGATGATGGCGGTGCTCATGAACACGCGCGACGAGACCGTAACCGGGCTGCCGCCCGTCCCCAACGACCACGTCGCGGGAGCGGTCAAGAAGCATCCGGACGTCTTTCTCGCCTTCGGCGCGATCGATCCCTGGACGGGACGGCTCGCCCTCGACGAGATTCGCCGCTGCAAGGATCTCGGCCTGCACGGCATCGGCGAGCTGAACCCCGCACGGCAGCATTTTTTCCCGAACGACGTCCGGTTCTACCCCCTGTGGGAAGAGTGCGCGAAGCTCGGCCTGCCGGTTCTCTTCCACGGCGGGATGGCCGCGGCCGGAGCGGGAACGCCGGGGGGCATGGGTGTCAAGCTCAAGTACAGCCAGCCCATCGCGCTGGACGACGTCGCCGCCGACTTTCCGGAGCTGAAGATCATCAGCGCCCATCCCACCTGGCCGTGGACCGCGGAAAGCCTCGCCATCGCGCGCCACAAGGCCAACTACTACATCGATCTCTCGGGCTGGGCGCCCAAGTACTTCCCCGCCGAGCTCCTGCACAACATCAACACTTTGCTGCAGGACAAGGCGATGTTCGGCTCGGACTGGCCGGCGATCAGCGTCGAGCGCTGGCTGGAAGAGTTCCAGCAGTGCAACATCAAGCCCGAGGTGCGAAAGAAGATCATGCTCGACAACGCCAAGAAATTCTTTAACCTGAACATCTAGGGGGCTCGTTCGGGGCCGAAACGGGGGCGGATAGAGCCATGAGCGAGGGCATCCGGTTCGTCGACACCACGATCCGGGACGGCCATCAGAGCCTGTGGGCGGAAAACATGACCACGGGCATGATGCTGCCCGTGGCCGAGCGTCTGGATCGGGCGGGATTCGACGCCATCGAGCTGATCTCCAGCTCGCACCTCAAGAAATGCGTGCGCGAGCTCAAGGAAGATCCGTGGATGCGCGTTCGCCTGATGCGCGAGCGGATCACGCGAACCCCGCTGCGCCTGAACGCGGGGCGGTTCAGCGCGTTCGACCTCACGCCGAAATCGATGTACCGCCTGTTCATGGAACGCATGGCGGCCAACGGGATCCGCGAGGCGCGGATCTCGGAAGAGTGGAACGACCTCGAGGGCTGGCGGTGGAAAACCCAGGTGGCGCGCGACGTCGGCATCAATCCGGTCATCAACCTGATCTATTCCGTCTCCCCCAAGCACACCGACGACTATTTCGCCGAGCGCACGCGGCAAGCCGCGTCGCTCGGGGTCAATCGGCTGTGCCTGAAGGATCCGGGCGGCCTCCTCACGCCCGAGCGGGTGAAAACCCTCGTCCCGGTCATCTTCGCCAACGCCGGCGGGACTCCGGTCGAGCTGCACACGCATTGCACGACGGGGCTGGGGCCGCTTTGCTGCCTGGAGGCGGTCAGGCTCGGCATCCGGGTCGTCAACACCGCGATTCCTCCTCTCGCCGACGGATCGTCGAACCCGTCGCTTTTCAACGTGGCCAGAAATCTCCGGGCGCTCGGCTACCGTACGCTGATCGACGAAGAGGTGCTCAGGCCGGTCTCCGAGCATTTCACGATCATCGCCAAGCGCGAGGGCTTTCCGATCGGGGCGCCGGTGGAGTACGACTACACGCAGTATCTCCATCAGGTGCCGGGCGGAATGATCTCGAACCTGCGGTTCCAGCTGCGCAAGGTGGGGATGGAGCACAAGATCGACCAGGCCCTGGAGGAGACGATGCGGGTTCGCGCCGAGCTGGGCTACCCGATCATGGTCACCCCTCTTTCCCAGTTCGTCGGCAGCCAGGCGGCGATCAACGTGATCGTCGGCGAGCGCTACAAGGAGGTCACCGACCAGATCATCCAGTACGCGCTCGGCTACTGGGGGCGTGAAGGGGCCGAGCTGATGGATCCCGAGGTCAAGGCGAAAATTCTCGATCGCCCCCGCGCGCGCGAATGGGCCGAGTGGCGGCCGCCCGAGCCGACGGTCGGCGAGATCCGTAAAAAAATGAACGCGGAGGGAGTCTCCGACGAGGAGCTGCTGCTCCGCTGGAACCTGAGCGTCGAGGAGATCGAGGCGGCGCGAGCCGCGGGCGCCCCCAAAGAGTACCTTACCGCGCGCAAGCCGCTCGTCGTCCTGCTCGACGAGCTGGCCAAGCGCTCCTCGTATCGGCGGATCGAGGTGCGAAAAGGGGGCGTGTCCATCGCCCTCCGCCGCAGCTCGCCCGGCGCGGACGCCTGACCGCCGGCTGCGCTTCCCGCGCGCCGGCGCTTTCCTCACGGCGCGTCCGAATCGACCCGGGGATTCGTTAGCGGACGGACATCCACCGAAAGGAGGCTGAGGCCTGAAGGGCGCGGCACCGCAGCGTAAAGCTCCCGGTTCGGCCCGAGTGGCCGGATTACCGGCTGCCGGCGCGATAGCGTGGCGGCCTGCGAGGCACCGGCCTGTTGACCGCGGTCGGAAGGTTCCGGCCGCGTGCCACCGCGATACGATGTCTACACACTTGCGAGCTCGCTAGCATGGAACGGATCTTTCTGATGACAGGCGCGCTCTCGGCGTTCCTCGCCGTCGCGCTCGGAGCGTTCGCCGCTCACGGCCTCAAGACCCGCCTGAGCCCGGAGATGCTCGCCGTCTTCGAGGTCGGCGTCCGCTACCAGATGTACCACTCGCTGGGGCTTTTCGTCGTCGCCTTTATGCTTTCGCGCTGGCCGCAGGGCGCTGCGGCGATGGCGGGCTGGTTGTTCGTCGCCGGCATCGTCGTTTTCTCCGGAAGTCTTTACCTCCTCAGCACAACCGGGGCCCGCTGGCTCGGGATGATCACGCCCCTCGGCGGAGTCGCCTTTCTCGCCGGCTGGTTGCTGCTCGCCTGGTCCGCCTGGCGGCAATGAGCGTCAGCGCGTGCCGTAAGCGGTGAGCCGAAAAGTTCAATCGCGCCAGGAACGCCGAGGGCGTGCGGGACGGTTTCCGGTTTCCGGTTCCAGGCTTCTGGTACGCCGGTTGGAGATCCACGTTCGAACCACTTGACTTCGAACACGGTTGCTCGAACAGGGGCGCTCCGCGCCGCAACGGCTTGAACCGAGCGAAGCGATTGAACCGCTTGAACGGCTCGAACCATCCATTCTTCGTTGACTGTCTCGACGCCTTCCAGTACCTTTGATTTGATGATCGTCGGGGTTCCCCGAGAAATCAAGGAAGAAGAAAACCGCGTGGCGATGACTCCGAGCGGCGTTTCCGCTTTCGTCTCCCGCGGCCACACCGTTCTCGTGGAAAAAGGCGCGGGCTTGGGGAGCGGTATCGCCGACCGGGCTTATGCCGGGGCCGGAGCGACCATCGTCGATTCCGCCAAGGAAGTCTGGGAACAGGCCGAGCTGATCATGAAAGTCAAGGAACCGCAGCCGTCGGAGTTTCCGTACCTGCACGAAGGGCTCATCCTTTTCACCTACCTCCACCTCGCCGCCAACGAAACCGTCACCTCCGAGCTGCTCGCCCGCAAGGTCACCGCCATCGCCTATGAAACAATCCAGCTCGAAGACGGCTCGCTGCCGCTGCTGATGCCCATGAGCGAGATCGCCGGGCGTCTTTCGATCCAGGTGGGAGCTTGGTGCCTTCAGGCCGAAAACGGCGGCCGCGGCATCCTTCTCGCGGGCGCGTCCGGCGTCCGGCCGGGAAAGGTCGTGATCCTCGGCGCCGGGATTGCCGGCACGGCGGCCTGCCAGATTGCGGCCGGGGTGGGCGCCTATGTCAGCATTCTCGACGTCAATCCGACCAAGCTGCGCTACGTTCACGACATCCTCGGCGGTCACGTGACCACTCTGATGTCCAACCGGGCCAACGTCGAGGAGGAAGTGGTCGACGCCGACCTGGTGATCGGCGCCGTCTTGATCCCCGGCGCCAGAGCACCCAAGCTGATCACGCGCAACGTCGTCAAGCTCATGAAGCCGGGGGCGGCGTTCGTCGACATTTCGATCGACCAAGGGGGATGCGCGGAAACGTCCCGGCCGACGTCGCACCTCGCGCCGATCTACGTCGAGGAAGACGTCGTGCATTACTGCGTGACCAACATGCCCGCGATCGTTCCAAACACGTCGACATACGCCCTCACCAACGCCACGCTGTCCTACGGACTGGAAATCGCCAACCGCGGGGTCGTCCAGGCCCTCAAGCGCAATCCCGCGCTCGCCAGGGGGCTGAACACCTGCGCCGGCAAAATCACGCACCCCGGGGTCGCCGCCGCGCTGGGCCTCGCGCTCACGCCCGTCGAGGAGGTGCTGAAATCATGAGGCTCGTCACGCGGGCCGATTTCGACGGCATCGTTTGCGGGGCGCTGATCACCCGATTCGAGCCGATCGACTCCTATTTGTTCGTCGAGCCGAAATTCATGCAGGACGGACTCGTCGAGATCCGGGCTGGCGATATCATCGCCAACCTCCCCTATCAACCGGGCTGCACCCTGTGGTTCGACCACCACATCACGAACACGACCCCGGACTTTGTGCGTCCGATCATCCCGGGAAAAGGGGCGTTCCGGCTGGCGCCCAGCGCCGCGCGGGTGGTCTGCGAGTACTATATGGAGATCTCCGACGAGAGCGATCCGGAAGGCGCCGCGCGGCTGGCCTTTCTGCGCTCCGAGCGTATCGTCCACCTGCTCCGCGAGACCGATCGGGTGGACTCCGGGCAATTGACGCCCGAAGACGTGAACCATCCCGAAGGCTACGTCCTGATTTCCATGACCACCGACGGAAAACGCCCGCAGGACGAGCCGTACTGGCTCCGCGTGATCGCGCTGCTGCGCGACGAGCCACTGGAACGGATTATGCAGGACCCGGAGGTCGCCCGGCGCTGCCGCCAGGTTCTCGAAGACCAGGACAAGCTCAAGCGGATCCTGCTGGAGCGCACGACGCTGCGGCGCAACGTGATCTTCGTCGACCTGCGGGGGGTGGGAGAGATTCCCGACGGCAACCGCTTTCTCGTCTACACGCTTTTCCCGGCGGGAAATATCTCGGTGAAGATCGCCGACGACAGCCAGCGCGAGGCCACCACCGCCATCTCCGTCGGCTACAACATTTTCAATCCCACCTCGCGCGTCAACGTGGGCGAGCTGCTGCGTCGCTACGGCGGCGGCGGCCACAAAGTGGTGGGATCGTGCCGGGTGCCGAACAGCGAGGCGGATCGAACGCTCGAGGAGATTCTCGCCGCCGTTACCGAGTGATTCCGGGCCCGGCTGCGTCCGGGTCCAGGGTCGGCGGTCTTGCGTTTCCGCCCCGCCCGCCGCAACGGCTCGAACGGAGCGTCAGCGATCGAACGGTTCGAACCGTTTGAACGGCAGCGAAGCGAACCTCCATGAACGGCCCGCAGGGGCCGGCACGGCTCGAAGGCTTTGAAAGCGAAGCGCCGAAGCGGTGTGAAAGTCGCCAGGATTCGTTCGATGCTCGAACGGCTGACGCGGCTCGGCGACGAGATCCGCCACCGGACTCTCTTCGAAGGGAAAAATTTCACTTCCGGCCTGATCGAGTTTCGCCCGACCGGAAAGGTCGACCCGAAGCAAATCGTGCACCACGACCGCGAGGTCGTCTGCTACGTGCTGCGCGGGCGCGGGCGGCTGCGCGCGGGAGGCCGGCGGCTCCCGCTGTCACCCGGGACCGTGTGTCACATCCCGCGGCGAGTGCCGCACGATTTTGCCGCGCTCACCGCCGGCAAGCTCGTGATCTGGTACGCGTTGATCAAGGCGGGGTAGTCCGGGTGTCCGATGTCCTGAGTCCGGCGTTTGCATTCTCGCCCGAGAAAGCAAGCCGTGAAAAGTCACTACACGATCCGGGCGGCCGGGCTGCGGTTCGCGGCAGACCCGGGAGCCGAGACCCGAAACGCATTTTTCACCACACCCGTACCAGCTTCGCCCTGAAGTAGGCGTCCCAGACCGCCAGGGCGGGCTTCGGCCGCCCGTCCGCAGTCTGCATCCCGGTGTATGCCCAGATTCCGGCCAGCTCGCTCATCGACGGCGGGAGCTTCGCCACGAGCTTGTCCGAGTCCGTGGTCGCGAAGTTGATCACGAACTCGTAACCTTCGCGAGCGGCCGTGGACAGCAGCAGCTCGGCGAACTGGCGCTGGTCGCCCTCCGATCCCTTGAGGGTCACTCCGTACGAGCGCAACGGCACGTCGCGTGACGTCATGCCGCTTTCGGACACCGCTACGGGTTTCTTGAAGCGCGAGGCGAAGGCGAAGAAGTTCGCCGGCACCGGCCGCGGCACCGCGGGGCTCATGTGCGGATAGGCGCTCATCGCGAAGAGATCGCTCTGTCTCATCAGGTCCGCGACCTCACGTTCCTGGTCCGCGCCCCTGGCCTCGCCGGCAAGTCGCTTGTAGTGCAACACGTCGGTGGTGAAGAAAACCTGCAGGGCGGGGTATTTTTTCTTGAGAGCGCGGTAGGTCTCCCGGTGCAGCTCCTTCAGCTGGCGCCATCCGGCGGCGTCACGGCTCAGCAGCACGTTCGACTCGACCCCGATGGCGAGATAATCCGGCCGCATCGCCTGCACGCAGCGCAGCGCGAAGTTCAGGTAAGCCTTCTTGACGCTCGGGCTGTTGAGCGGCTGCTTGCTCCACGGCGGGGGGAGCGGAAGATTGTCGCGCTCGCCCCAGTAAGACGCGAGCCCCCGGCGGTCCTTGTCGAGAGGCGAGATCGACAGGAAGAGCTTCTTGCCGGCCGGCGGCCGGTAACTCATGGCTTCCTGAACGTCCTTCGAGTAGGGTTTGTCGGCGAGGGCCTCGGGCCACGGGATACCTCCGATGAATGTCACCGATACGATATCGCCGTGCGCGTGAGCGAACTCGCGGGCCACCCGGATCCCCTCGGCGGAAAGGTCGGCGGGCCACAGGGTGAACCCCATGAAGAACGGGCGCGTGTCGGGACCGCGGAACGGGGGCCCGGGAGGCGCCGGCGCCTCCCGGGTTGGAGCTTCCTGCGGGGGAGCGGGAGACGCCGGCGGTGCCGGTGCGCCGCCTTCCTTCGGAAACGGAGCGCATCCCTGGAGCGCGACGAAGACGATAAAGGCGATGAACCCGGACAACGAGGACTTTCCGTCGCTCATAACAACGCGCATGATAGCGCACCGCGCGCGCCTTGTCAGCGCGCCGCGAGTCGTTCGTATCGGGCTCCGGGTGCCCCGCGGCGGTCTCTGAACCGCCGGGTCTGTTTTCATCGGGCGGATCATACGGTATCTTTGAGGGACGGTCGGTGAACGCGGAATGGTGACGGACCGGTCCGCACGCTTCGGACTTCAGAGCCGCGCGCGCGGTCGCGCCGGGCAACGCTCGCGCGCCGGCGACCGCGCGGAGAAGAGCCATTCCTTGAAAACGATCTCGCCACGCTTGCTCGCCGTCCCGCTGGCTTTTCTGCTCTCCGGAGTTCTTCTCTCCGGTTGCTCCGGGCGCACGGTCACACCGGAGCCCCGATACGTCCCGGCAGGCGATCTGCTCGACATCATCAAAGATTTCCAGCGCCTTGCGCGCGAGGACATCTACCGCTTCCCGATTCCCAAGGACGTCACCGGGATGAACATCTTCAAGGCGACGCTCGTCAGGCTGGACGACTACGAAAAGAAAAATCCGGGCAGGTTCATCGACATCGTTCAATTCAACCGGGCTCTGGCCTTCGAGCGGCTGCGCGACTACGACCAGGCCGCCGTCTGGTATCGGAAAGTGGCGGAGACCGACGGCCGGCTCGGCCGCGAAGCGGCCAGAAACCTCGAGGCGCTCGACGCCTTCCAGCGCGTCCGCGACAAGCCGGTTTCCGCGGAAGATCCGTTCCAGTACATGAAGGCGCTCGACGAGAAGGTCGCCGCCTGGAACGAGCTGATCGCCCGCTACCGCGGAACGCCCTACGAGTTCCTCGCCCGCGTGGAGGAAGAGCGGGTCGACCGGGCCAAGATCGCGTTCGTGGAGGCCAACCGCTACCGCCTGAAGGAAGGCAACCAGCTGGTCATTCTGGGCTACAGCCAGCTCGTGACCAAGCACCGCCAGAGCAAGAACATCTACCGGTTCCTGATCGACTTCGGCGACTTCTACGCGCGGCTTGCAAAAGAGTACGTCGCCCAGTACGATCCGGAGGGCCTGGAGTTCGACTTCAAGGCCTTCGATCAGTTTGCAAAATCCGCATTAAAACTCTATACGGAAGTGGTCCAGGTGGACGGAATCCTGGAAAAAATAGAGGCCCAGGGCAGGATCGAATCGATGCGGGGGCTGATCGAGAAAATAACGAGGCTCAACCGATGAGGATGCCGGCGCGCGGTGGTCCCGGGCTGCTCCGGCGTCTGTCGGCGAGGCGGGTGCTCCTCGGTTTGATCGCGGCGGTTCTGGTTCTCGTACCCCGGCTCGCCCGGCCGCAGGAACGCGAGATCGTCCTGGAAAAGATCCTCAACCCGCTGCCGGACTTCGATCCCTTCGAAGCTCCCGCCGCGGCCGCTCCGCGCTATTTTCCCGACGAGGTCGACCGGCGCGCCCGCGAGCTGATGATCGATGCGCTCACCAACCGCACGGAATCGCTCCAGGAGCATCTCCGGTTTCTCGAGAAAGAAGACGCCCGGCTCCAACGGGAGCAGGGCTCGGTCACGGGGCTGGCGGAGCACGCGCTCGACCTGGTGAACAACACGATTGCCGACCGGGAAGCGTTCCTGGCCGCCCAGAAGCAGGCGCTGAAAAGCGCCCGCTCGCCGGAACGGAAGAGATACCTCGAAGCGATCCTCAACCGCGACGATCTCACACGAGCCGACGATCTCGTGCGCCAGAGCTCGACCAACCAGTGGGGAGGGATCCTCAACCGCCTGATCAGCTCCATCGACCTGGTGGGGGTGGCTTCCGGGAACTACGCGGGAGCGGCCGCCGAGACGCTCATCAGCCAGATTTACGCGATCAGTAACCGGGAGATGTCGGTCGAGGAGCGTCGCGCGCTGGCGCGCCATCTCGATCACCTCAAGCGCTATCCCGACGACCCGCGCAATCCGGAAATCCTCGAGCAGGCGGCGGGGATCGAGATCAAGAAGAAGAGCCTCCTGGTGCAAAAACAGCTCGCCAGGGGAGACGAGGCGCTCGCCAAGGGAGACCTCGACCGGGCTCTCTTCCATTTCGAGATCGCTTCCTTCATCGACCCCGAGTCCGGGCCGGCCCGGCGCGCGGTGCACAGGGCGACCGAGCTCAGGTCTTCCCGCAGGGCGGCGGCCGAGAAAGGGCTTGCGGCGGCTCCCGAACGGGATCTTTCGCCGGCACAGGAAACGGATGCGCGGCGGCTGCTGACCGCGCTCAGCCTGCGCGACCCGCTCCAGCTCGAGCGCGAAGCGGTGGCGCTGGAGAAGAAGCATCGCGGCAGCGCCCTCGGCGACGCCGCCCTGGACGCCGAAGCCGTAGCCCTGGAAATGCGCGGGAGGCACGATACGGCGAAGAAGATCCTCGAGGAGCTTTCCCGCTCGGCCCACGACCCGCGGGCGCGCGAGCGCGCCGCCGCCCTTCTCGGAAGCTCCGAGTACAATCTCCTCGCGGCCTTCCACGATGCACGTAGCGAGCGGCGCGCGGAGTCGGTGAAGTACGTCCTCCTGGGCGACGACCTCCTCAAGAAAAACCTCCTCTACGCCGCGGGCGCTTTCGCCGCCGCCGGTCCCGCGGCGGGAGTCGCGCTCGGCGCCGTCAACGCCTTCATGATGGGAACCAATCTCGCCCGCGTGCTGGGCGACAACCCCGTCTCGTCGCAGCCGGTGATCGACGCGGGGGTCGCCTTCGTCCGCAGCCATCCGGAGTCCGAGAGCTCGGCCGATGTCTATCGGGTTCTGGCGGAGGCCTACGAGGAACGGGGCGCTTACGACAAGGCCCTCTATTTCCACGAGCTGGCGGGCAGCCCCAGGGAAAAGCTCGACGCCGTCAAGCAGAAAGCCGCGCGCGCGCTGCTCGACGTCGCCGCCAGGGCCAGGAGCCGCGACGCCCGCGAGTACTACCTCGCCGCGGTCATCGACGCTTACCCGAACAGCGCGGCCGCCGCGGAGGCGACCAGGAAGCTCGCGGAGATGGCGCGGGATAACCGCCAGGGGCTGCGCATGAGCAAGCAGTTTCTGCTCGAGAATCCGGAAATCTACGGTCCGCGCGGCCTGGGGCTCAAGGCGTCCCTGCTCGACGGCAATCCGGCGAATATGGAGATCGCCGACCGGGGCGTGAACCTGCTGAACGAGCAGGAGCTCCTGGTCTATTATCAGACTCCCTGGGGCGTGCGGAGCCAGAGCTACCCGGTGGGCCGGCAGACGGTGGAGCGCCTCTTCGCGACGCTGCGCGAGAAGAACCAGCAAGTGGCGCTCGCGGACGCCAACCGGCGGGCTCCCGGCACCGAAGGCGGTATCCAGAACCTGCCCTCGTCTGTGCGCAGGGGGACCACCGGGGTTCGACGCGAGCGGCCGGAGGAGAACGAGGACACGACGTTTTCCTTCGTCCGGCGAGCAGACGGCACGCTTCCGGCTTACCCCAAGGTTCTGGACCACGAGCTGCTGAGCGAAAACGAGCGCAACCCCGAAAGCAAGTACAAGCTGCCGCCGATCCAGGGAAGCGTCTCGGCGAGCCGCTTCACGTTGAGCGGCGGGCTGCCTGCGGGTCTGTGGGGCAACCAGATCGCCATCGGCAGCGATTCCCGCAGCCCCTTTGCGGGGGTTCAGCTGCCGCTGCCACTGCTCCAGGGATTCGTGCCCGTCGACTTCATGATCCAGGGAAGGCCGGGCGGTGTTTCGATCTATCCGAGGATCCACACCCAGGACGATCGCAACGAGGACGCCGAGCTCTACCGATAAGCGACGGAGTACGCCCTTGCAGAGCACGATCTCCCTCTCCCGCCCTCGTTATTTCGACCTCGCCCGCTGGCGGCCGGGCAAGGAGGCGACTCGCGGCTGGCTGTCGATCGTCGGCGGGCTGGCGATCTGGGAGGCCCTCGCCCGGGCGTTGCTGGAAAACGAGCTCTTGATTCCGCCTCCGAGCAGCGTCGCGCTCTCGTTCTGGCAGCTCGCCGGGACCGGGGAGCTGACCCGACATTTCGCGGCGACGTTCCTCGAATTCGCCTACGGCTTCACGACCGCCTGCCTGATCGGGATCGCAATCGGGTACCTCATGGGGATGTACCGCTGGTTCGACGAGATCATGGACCCGTGGATTGCAACGCTCTACTCGATCCCCGTCGTCACGATCGTCCCGCTGATCATCATCTGGTTCGGAGTGGGAATGGTCTCGAAGGTGATCGTGGTCTTCAAGATCACCGCGGTGGCGATCATCCTCAACACGGCCGCCGGCATCAAGTCGCTCGATCCGGTCTGGCTGGAGCTGGCGAAGTCGCTGCGCCTGAGCTCGTGGGAAACGACCTGCAAGATCCGCCTGCCCGGCGCCCTGCCGTTCATCATCACGGGAATGCGGTTGGGCGTGGGGCGGGCCCTTCTCGGAGTGATCGTCGCCGAGCTGATGGCTTCCAACGCGGGGCTGGGGTACCTGCTTCGCGATTCTTCGGAAACCTGGGACAGTCCCAAGCTTTTTCTCACGGTCGTTCTGCTGGCGGCGATCGGCCTGGCGAGCTTTCACCTGATCAAACGGCTCGAAGTGAAAATGGCTCCGTGGCGACAGACCGCCGAATGGGTCTCCGAGTCCTGAAGTCGCCCGTGTCCCCCGCCATGAACGAGCGCGAAAACCGATCGCCCCGAAAGCTCCTGCGCGCGGTCTCCGTGGTTGCCGGTCTTCTCCTCTGGCACCTGCTCGCAACCCGCGTGGTGGGCGACTCGGCCCTGCTGGTCTCGCCGCTCGTCGTCGTCGAAACCGCCTACGACATGTCGGCCGTGACCGGCGAGCTCTATCCGCACCTGTTCGCCAGCTCGTGGATTTTCCTCTACGGCTTTCTTCTCGCGGTGCTCGTCGGCGTCCCCACGGGATTCGTGATGGCGCTCAACACCACCATCCGTGATTACGTCAATCCCTGGGTCATGGTGCTCTACACGTCGCCGCGCATCGCTTTCGCGCCGGTTCTCTTGCTGTGGTTCGGCGTCGGCGGTGCCTCGAAGGTGGCGATCGTCTTCCTCGGCTGCGTCTTCCCGATCCTGATCAATTCGTACTACGGGATGCGCGTGGTCAACCGCGAGTTCGTCGAGCTGGCACGCTCCTTTCGCCTCGGCAGCCGGGCCCTGTTCTTGAAGATACTCCTGCCCGCTTCCGTTCCCTTTCTTCTCGCCGGTATCCGCCTGGCGATCGGGCGGGGCCTGACCGGGGTCGCCATCGCCGAATGGTTCGGAGCCACCGAGGGCCTGGGCTACCTGATCTTCTTCGCCGGGCAGACGCTCAATGTCCCGATTCTCTTCGTCGGCGTGGCGGTATTCGCGGTGCTGGGGATCCTCGGCTTCGAAGTCGTCCGGCAAATAGAGAACTACGCGACTCCGTGGCGCAGGAGCCTGCCGCAGGGCTGACCATGGCTGCTCCCGTCCTCGAACTGCGAAACCTGACCAAGGAAGTCCCGCGACCCGGGCGCGACCCCTTCGTCATCTTCCGCGACATCAATCTCACCGTGCGCGACGGCGAGTTCGTGAGCATCGTCGGCCCCAGCGGCTGCGGCAAGACGACGCTTTTGCGCGTGATCAACGGCCTCCTGCCCCACAGCAGCGGGCAGATCTTCGTCGACGGCAAGCCCGCCAAGGAGGTGGAAAACCAGCTCGTGATGGGCTTCGTCTTCCAGGGCGCCTCCCTCCTGCCCTGGCGGACCAGCCTGAAAAACGTCCTGCTCGGCCTCGAGGGGCGGAACCACGATGCCAGGGAGGCGGAACGCCACGCCCGGCGGTATCTGGAGCTCGTAGGCCTGGCCGGCTTCGAAGGCCATTACCCGCACGAGCTTTCCGGCGGGATGCAGCAGCGGGTCAACCTTGCCCGGGCGCTGGCCGTGAATCCGCGGATCCTGCTCATGGACGAGCCCTTCGCCGCCCTCGACGCGCAGACGCGCAGCTTCATGCAGCTCGAGCTGCTGCGGATCTGGCGCGAAACCAGGAAAACGGTCATCTTCGTCACCCACATGATTTCCGAGGCGATCCTGCTCTCCGACCGGGTCGTGGTCTTCAGCCATCGCCCGGGGACGATCCGCTCGGAGTTCCAGGTTCCGATCACCCGGCCGCGAAGCATGGAGGTCAAGTCGGACCCTCGTTTCGTGGAGCTGGAAAACGTCGTCTGGAAACAGATCGAAGAGGAAGTGAAATCTACGGGAGAATTCGGGAAGCTCTAGGCCCGCCGGACGGCGCGGCCGAATCCCACGAAGGAGGTTTTCATGCGATCCGTGGTTTGCCGAGCCCTCGCTCTACTCGCCGCTACCGCCCTGGCCGCCGCAGGCGATGTTTCCGCGGCGGCGGGCGGCAAGCTCTCCAAGGTGCGCTTCGTCCAGAGCGGGCATACCGCCTCGAGCTGGCCGATCTACGTCGCCCAACAGAGGAAGATCCTCGAGAAGAACGGGATCGAGCTCGAGGTGATCGTCATCCGAGGGGCGACCAACACGACGCGCGCCGTCCTGAGCGAAACCATTCCGATCGGCCGAATCAACCCGGACTACGTCATCGGCGGCATCGAAAAGGGAGCCCGGGTGAGGATTCTCAGCGGCAACATGGAGAAGATTCCGTACGACGTGATCGCCCGTCCCGAGATCAAGAGCGGCGCCGACTTGAAGGGCAAAACCATCGGCGTGAGCACGCTGACGGGCGGCACGACCAACATGATCGAGGAGGTGCTGGAAAAAGCCTACAAGCTCAAGCCGTCCGATTACAAGTACCTCGTGGTCGGCACTTCTCCCGACCGCTACGCCGCGATCAAGGGCGGCTCCGTCCAGGCGACGTTCATGGGCCCGCCGTTCAACTTTCGCGCGATCAAGGAAGGCTTTACCAAGCTCATCACTTTCCACGAGATTCTCGGCCCGATCCAGTTCACGGTCGACTTCGCGCACATGAACTACATCAAGTCCAACCGCAACGACGTCGTCCAGTACCTGCGGTCGATCATCGAGGCCACCGAATGGCTCTACGACCGCAAGAACAAGGAAGAGGCGATCGCCATTCACATGAAGGTGCTCAAGAGCCAGCGCGACATCGCCGAGCAGGACTACAGGTATCTCGTCGAGGAGTTCCAGCCCTTCCCCCGCGGCGGCGCGGTCAACAAGATCGCGATGGAAAAAACCATCGAGCTGCGGGTCAAGGAAGGACTTTACAAGGGCAAGAAGGTTCCTTCGTACACCGAGTTCGTCGACAACTCGCTGATCGAGGAGGCTCAGAAGCTCGCGGGTTTCAAACACTGAGGAGCGCATTGCCGGGCAGACACGCATCGAGGGTCGGCCGGGGGCTCCGCGCAACGGCAGTGTCCGGTTCCCGGTTCCTGTTTTTTACAGCCCACCGTTGAACCCGTGAACGATCGAGGCGCGGCGACGCGGAGAGTCTCGGCCGCGGATCCCCATGATGCGATCTCTGCATGCTCGAGCCACCGCGGATCGGCCGTCTCGGTCCGGGCAACCCTTGTGCGACGTTCACATGAACATGAACCGAGTCATAAACCACAACGTGGAGAGGTGAATTGAGATGAGGTATCGGTCAACTGCACGTCTCGGCGGCGCGCTGCTCAGCGGCGCCCTTGTCGCCATCCTGGCTCACGCCCCGGCCGGAGCCCAGGCGCTGAAGAAAATCCGCATCGGCTATCCGTCCCTGAGCTTCCGGCAGAGCAACGTATGGGTCGCGAAGGAGATGGGGCTTTTCGCCAAGTACGGACTGGAAGTCGAGCCTATCTTCCTGCGCGGCGGCCAGACGGCCACGCAGGCGCTGGTGGCCGGAGATCCGCCGATCGTCAACATCGGAACGGTAGTCCAGGCGGGCCTCCAGGGCTACAATCTGGTGCTGGTCGCGGCCGTGGAGAATCGCTACGATCAGATCGTTTTCGCCCGGCCTTCGATCACGAGGCTGGAACAGCTCAGGGGAAAGAACTTCGGGGTGAGCGGCTTCGGCTCGGCCACCCATTACGCGTCGACGATCCTCGTGAAGCACCTCCGGATGGACCCCAAGGAGCTTCACCTCCTGCCGAGCGGCCCGGACGCCGAGCGTCTCGCCGCCCTTTCCGCGGGGAAGATCGACGCGACGTTCTTCAGCTCTTCGGCGGCCCCGGTCGCCCGGAAGGCCGGCTTCAACGAGCTGTTGAACATCGCCGATCTGGACGTCGAGGTGCAGGGCAACGGCTTCGCCACCTCGCGCGATTACATCAAAGCCAATCGCGACACGGTCAAATCGGCCCTGAAGGGATTCGTCGAGGCGATCTATTTCATCTACGCCAACAAGAAGGAAGCCCAGCGGGTCTTCGCGAAGTACATGCGCACGAACAGCCCCGAGGTGCTGGAGGACTCCTATCAGGGCTACGTCAAGATGATCCCCAAGAAGCCCTATCCGACGCTGAAAGGCATCCAGTTCATGCTCGACATGCTCGCTCCGACGATCCCGCAGGCCCGCAAGGCGCGCCCCGAGCAGTTCGTCGACCTGAGCTTCCTCCAGGAGCTGGAGCACGAAGGCTTTTTCACGGACATGGCCAAACGATATCCGGCGAAGTAGCCGAAATCGCCGACGGAGGGAGGCGCTCATGAAAACTATCGTTCAGCCCCGAAACCTGCCCGATCCCCGCCCTCGCTACAGCCACGGCATTCTGGCCGAAGGGGGCAGGCTCCTGTTCATCGCCGGCCAGACCGCCATCGACGAGAACGGGAAAGTCGTCGGGAAGGGCGACATCGAGGCCCAGACCCGTCAGGTGTTCAAGAACCTCGCGGCGGTGCTCGAGCGAGCCGGGGGAACTCTCGACGACCTGGTCATGACCACGACGTACCTCACCGATCGCAAGTACCGCGAGGGTTACAACCGCGTACGGCTGGAGCAGTACCGGAAGGATCCGCCGACGAGCACTCTGCTCATCGTCAGCGGTCTCGCCCACGAGGACTACCTGATCGAGATTTCGGGCATCGCCGTTCTGTGACATGAGAGTTACGGTGCTCGACGATTACCAGCGAGCCTTCGAGCGCACCGAAGCGATCCGTCGGCTGCGCGAGAAAGCCGAGGTCCGGATCCTCACGGAAAGAATCGAAGGCGAGGCCGCGCTCGCCGCGGCGCTCGAGGGCTCGCAGGCGATCATCCCGATCCGCGAGCGAACCCGTTTTCCCGCGTCGCTTCTGGCGGCGCTGCGGGACGTCGAGCTCATCTCGCAGACCGGCAATCACGCCTATCATATCGACCTCGACGCCGCGTCGCGGGCGGGAATCTTGGTGGCGCTGGCGCCCGGCGGCAACAGCACGACCGAGCTCGCCTTCGGTCTCATGATCGCGTTGATGCGCCGCATTCCGCAGAGCGACCGGGCGATGCGCCGCGGCGAATGGCCGCTCGTGCTGGGATACGTCCTGCGCGGGAAAACGCTCGGCATCCTGGGTCTCGGCAAGATCGGCACCGAGGTCGCGGCGATCGCGCGCGCCTTCGGTATGAACGTTGTCGCATGGGGGCCCACCCTGACCCCGGAGCGCGCCGCGCGCTCGCAAGCGACCTATATGCCCCTGGACGACGTGCTGCGCAGCGCCGACGTTGTGTCCATCCACCTCGCGCTCTCCGAGCGAAGCAAAGGCCTCCTGGACGAGCGCCGCCTTCGGTTGATGAAGCCGACCGCGTACCTGGTGAACACGGCACGGGGGGCGATCGTCGACGAGGCCGCGCTGGTCCGGCTGCTCGAGGAACGGGCGATCGCGGGCGCGGCGCTGGACGTGTTCGTCGAGGAGCCGCTGCCGCGGGAGAGCCCGCTGTTGAGGCTCGACAACGTCGTCCTGACGCCTCACCTGGGATGGCCGACGGACTCGGGCTTCGCCGGGTTCGCGGAAAACTCGGTCAAGAACATCCTCGACTACATGGAAGGAAGGCCGCTCGAGAGGCTCATCAATCCGCAAGCGCTCTCTTTCCGCAAGGCCCGGGGGCCCGCAGCCTCCCGCTGAAGCTCGAGAGCGGTCAGGCGATTGTGAGCGCGGTCCGGTAAAGGCTCCGGCGCTCCTCGTCGAAGAACTCGACCGTCGCCTGCGGCGGGCGGATTTTGGGGTCCACCGTCACCGTCGCGTAGTTGAAGGTGGCGTTGGAGAAGAACTCGAAGCGGCGGCCCAGCCCGGTGGCGAGGACATTGATCGGCGAGGCGATCGGTCCCGCGATGATCTGCTTGACGGCGCGCGGCGCGCCGGGGATCCGGCTCACGGCCGCGTAGTGAAGGTCGGCCGCCAGGAAAAACACTCCCTGGATTTTCCGGCCCGCGATCCACCGCAAAAGCTCGTTTCGCTCTTCCGGAAAGCCGTCCCACCGGTCTCTTCCCCCGCCGTAGAACGGCACCGAGGTGGCGACGAACTTGAACAGCGCGGTCGACGCCTCGAGGCCCTTTAACAGCCATCGTTTCTGCGCCTCTCCCAGAATGGTGCGTCGCGAGCGGTCGCGGTACTGGCGCACGTCGAGTATGAAAAGCTCGAGGGCCTTTCCCCAGCGAAACGACCGGTAAAGCCTGTGGGGATCGAGGGGATCCGGTTCGATCGGCCAGTAATCGATGAACGCCTTCCTCCCGACCGGCATCAGCGGATGGCTCGGGTCGCAATCGTTGGCAACCTCGTGATCGTCCCAGATGACGTAGGTGGCGACCTCGCGGAAAAGCCTCTGGCTGGGAGCGTCCTGCCTGTTGTTGCGATACTTGGCCCAGAACTCTTGCAAGGTGCTGGCGACCGCGCCGATGTCGGCGTAAATCGTGTCTCCCAGGTAGAGAAAGAAGTCCGGCGATGTCTCGCGGATCGCATCCATGATCGCGAAGGGCTGGTAGCTCTCCCGGCTGTCGCCGCTGAAGCAGAACCGCACCGGAGCGAGATCGTCCGGAGCGGGCGCCGTACGAAAGCGGCCCACGGGGCCGGGCCGTTTCCCGGCGACCCGCGCGCGGTAATAGTACGTGGTTCCCGGCGCGAGCCCTTCGAGCTTGATCTTGGCGGTGTCGTCGCAGTCCCGGGCGACCGCCCTCGGCGCCGTTTCCTCGAAACGCTCCGGCGCCGGCCCGGGAGCGTAGCGGACCGACACCCGGCTCCCGGGCTCGGCCCGGAGCCAGACGATCGCGCTGTTCGACGTGACGTCGCCGGCGAGGCAACGGAAACAGAGCCCTGTATCCGGGTCGGGCTCTCCGCCTTTCAGAGAGGCGCACCCGCCGCCGGAAAACCAGAAAGGGAGCGCCGCGGCCGTCTTGGCGGCCGCGGCGAGAAATTCGCGCCGGCCGAGAACCGCTCTCGGGCCGCCGCCCGTCGTCCGAGCATCACCCGCCATCTGCCGCCGAAAGCGCGCCTCCTAACCGCCGCTTCATGGATGGAAACGATTCCACAGGATCTCGCTGGCCCAGCCCGCCAGGAACGGGAACACGGCGCTGACCGCGACCCGGACCGCGACCACCTTCGGGCCGAGAAACGGAATTTCCCACATGATGATACGCTGCAGCCCGAAGAGCGACCACGCGGTCAGATAAGCGACCAGAGGCCCCACCCCGACGCCGACCTTGAACAGCGAGGCGACGATCGGGAAGTGGGTCATCGGGCCTCCGGGAGTCACGCTGCCGAGCGTCATGCCGATGAGCAAGCCGCGCGCTCCCGATCCTTTGCCCATCCACCGCACGATCACTTCCTGGGGAACCACCGCCTGAATCAGGCCGGCGAGCGTGAAAGCCGCGACCATGCGGGGAATGATCTCCAGAATCAACGCCCCGGTCGCGTTGAGCCCCGCGCCGGCGGCCGCGGGCGATTTCCAGTAAACGACAACGAGCGCGATCAGCGCCGCCGCCAGCATGACCAGGGTAGACGCGTCCATAGACCTCCTGAGTATGATCCGCAGTTTGGCCCGCTGTGGCATCGAAAAAAGCCCGACCAGCCGAGATGTAGCCGAAAACTGTAAACAGAGCGGCCCGCTTTTGCAACAACGGTCGGGCCCGCACCCCATGTCCGCCGATGCCTCCCCCTCGCCGGCGCTTCAGGGTTTCACGATCAGGGACGGTTCTTCGCGGCTCTTTTTGCGCTCCTCGGAAAGATAAAAAGCGAAGCTCTTCTGGACGAGGCCCGTCAGAAAGGAGACGTCGAGCGGACCGGGATCGCCTTCCCTCACCTGAAGCGCCACGGCCAAAGCGAGCTTTCCCGCCGTCGTCCGGCCGGTGGCATCGAGATAGTAGGCCATGTCTTCCATGCGCCGCGCTAGGACCTCGCCCCGGCCGGGGGCGCAGACCGCCTTGACCGCCTCGCGGACGATCGCCGCAAGCCGCTCTTCCTTCTGCGCCGGGTTGAGGATCAGCGGGCTGGTTTGGGCCTCGTGCAGGCGGGGCAGGAACGGCTCGATCCAATCGGCATCCAGGATCCAGACACGGAATTCCGGTTCATCGAGCAGCCGGCGCGATTGCTCGCGCCACGCGCCCGCCCGGATCTCCTCGCCACGAAAGCGGGCGTACGCAGGGTGCTCGGTCGTCCTCCGCTCGCCCGGAACGACCATCGCGCGCAGCTCCGGGAAACGTTCGAGGCCGCTGCGTCCCGCCGCGCGGGCTTTTTCGTAGGCGTCGAGAATTTCCCCGTCGGCGTACTCCCACGGCACGGCGACCATCGCCGCGCCGTGCCGCCGCTGGATCTCCTCCATCATGGCGCGCAGCTCCTTGCGCCGCATCCGCGCGCCGCCGACGCGCACGAGCCCCTCGCGGTCGCTCACCGCCGCCTGCAGGAGCTGGAGCCCGTAGCCGGCATGCGGCCGCGCGATCCAGAAAAGCCGCCCGCCGCCGCTGTCGACCGGGGACATGTAGGCTTCGACTTCGACCGCCGGGGCGGTCCGCGGCGGGCCCGCCGCGCCTTCGGCGCGCTCGGGAATCGCAATCCCCCTCTGCCCCAACCTGAAAAGCGACCGGCGGATCTCTTTCCTGACCTCCTTGTCCGGCGTCGCTCCTTCGAGCTCGAGCAGCGCTTCGACGGCTGCGGGGTCGGCGATCTTGCCCAGCGCGAACGCCACCGCGAAATCCGTCTCCCTGTCCTTCCCGAACAGCTCCTTCAAGGGGCCGACGAGCGCCGGTGACGGGGAATCGATCTCGACCCCGCTCTCGGCGAGACGCGTCAACCCCAGGCGCAGCTCCTCGGGCTGCCTTTTCTTCTTCGCCAACGACCTTCCTCCGCGAGGCGCGCAGCGCGCCCTCTAGCGCGCCCTGGTGAGGTCGGAGAGCTTTCCGGCCCGGCCGGCGAAAGCGAAGTTGGGCCAGGTCTCGACCTGAGCGTCGCGGTAGTTCTCGCGATACCACTTTGCAACGTTGCCGGCGGTGGTGAACCAGACCTTGTCGTGGCTCTTCGCGTAGCGGATGAACTCGCGCAGCAAAGGGGCCCGGAACGGACGACCGCCGACGAAGGGATGATTGCCCCACATCATGAACTTGGGGTCCGTGGCCCCTTCTTCGTAGAGGCAGTCGAAACAGTCCTTCCACATCTGCAACAGGTCGCGCGGCGTCCGCCCGGCCCGCTGATAGCTGGCGTAGTCGTTGAGATCGGCGAAGTACGAAAGGACCGTGAGCTCCCGGTTTTTCACCTTGAGCGTGTACGGCGTTTCCTGATGCTGCGGGTCCATCCAGTACGTGTAGCCGCACTCGGCGATGATCTCCGGCGTGTTGACGCTCGGCGCGATCCCGGTCGACAGATAGCCTTCCGGAGCCTTGCCGACGACCTTCTTGACCGCCTCGACCGTCTTCAACAGGTCTTTTTTCTCGCGGTCGCGCTTTTTCATGTAGCTGTAATCGTGGATCCAGGTCTCGGTGCCCACCTCGTGGCCCTGGCGGACGATCTCCTTGAAGATCTCCGGATAGTTCTGAACGGTGATTCCCGTCGGGAAAAAGGTCGTCTGGATCCCTTCTTTCTCCAGAATCTCGAGAAAGCGATAGATCCCCACGCGCTCGCCGAACTCGCGATCCGTGATGACGCCGAGATCCTTCTTCGTGAGCGCGTTCCGCGGAAAGCCGCGCCGGTTCTGCTGCTGCCGCGAGTCGGGCCCGCCGAGGTCCTCGGGCCAGGTCTCGAAAGCGATGCAGGGCGTGATCGCGATGCGCGCCCCGTCGGGCCACTTGATCGGTTCTCTCCTGGGTCTGATCATAGCTCCTCCGTGTGGTTAGAACTTGGTTAGTCATGCCACACTTCACCGGAGTTTCCAAACGTCGCGGCGTGGTCGCGCCGCGCGGACTTGACTTGCGCCGGGATGCCGGTTAAGTGAATGTTTCAAACGAAAAAGCTTCGAACGCGGGAGGCGTACGAGCATGGCAGAAGGAAAACTGGTCGAGTATCGCGTGGAGAACGGCATTGCGGTTCTGGAGATCAACCGCCCGCCCGTCAACAGCTACACCACCGAGCTCCTCAAAGAGCTCGACGCCGCCGTTCTGGAAGCGCGTTTCGACGACAGCGTTCACGCCCTGGTCATCACCGGGAAGGTCGAGAAATTTTTCTCCGCCGGCGCCGATATCAACATGCTTTCCAGCAAGCCGCTCTCGTACAAGAACAACTTCGCGCTGCACGGCCACGAGGTGCTGATGCGGATCGAGAACACCCCCAAGATCGTCGTCGCGGCGCTCAACGGCCATGCCGTGGGCGGGGGGCTGGAGATCGCGATGGCGTGCGACATCCGCATCGCCAAGAAGGAAGGCGGCCG
This sequence comes from Candidatus Zixiibacteriota bacterium, assembly GCA_035574315.1. Lineage (NCBI taxonomy): Bacteria > Pseudomonadati > Candidatus Zixiibacteriota > Candidatus Zixiibacteriota bacterium. The sequence goes on along the minus strand of DATLYW010000026.1, from coordinate 50,172 downwards.
CGTCGGGCTCGCCGAGATCAACCTCGGCGTGATGCCCGGCATGGGCGGCACGCAACGCCTGCCGCGGCTGGTGGGCAAGGCTCGGGCTCTGGAGCTTTGCGCCACCGGCAAGACGATCGCGTTCGAAGAGGCCCTGGAGATGGGGCTGATCCACTACATCTACGATCGCAATAACTTCATGGAGCAGGTTCTCGACTACACGCGGCAGTTCGTGATTCCGAACAAGAGCAGCCTGGCGGTCGGCAAGGTCAAGCGTGCGATCCAGGCGGGGCTCGAGATGTCCCTGCCGGACGGGCTGGCGTTCGAAAGGGAGCTCCTGGCACAAACCTTCGCCAGCGAGGACGGCGCCGAAGGCGTGAAGGCCTATCTCGAAAAGAGAACTGCCAGGTTCCAGGGTAAATAGCCGCCAGGTCAACCGCCGGAGCCACCGGCGCGGGCCGCAAACGGAACACGCGCGGGGAATCGACACAACAATGCAGCGCGGGCGTCCGCTCGGGCCCGCCTGCGCCAGAGTGAGGAGGTCCTGTCAATGGCAAAAATGGTGATCGGCGGAGAGCTCGTCGATTCGGTCAGCAAGGAAACTTACGAGGTCCGCAACCCGGCTACCGGCGCGGTGGTCGACTCGGCGCCCCAGGGCACCGCGGAGGATGTGCGTCACGCCATCCAGGCCGCGGAAACCGCCTTCAAGGAGTGGGCCGACACCACGCCCGAAGAGCGGGGGCAGGCGCTCATGAACGCCTGCGCCCTGATCAGGAAGAACAGCGGCGAGATCGCCCAGCTCCTCACCCAGGAGCAGGGAAAAACGCTCTTCGAAGCCGGTCTCGAAATCCACCATCTGCTGCACGGGCTGGAGTTCTACGCCGGGCTCGCCTCCAAGGTCCGCGGCGCCCACGTGCCGCTGCCGCAGAAGGGCGCGTACGGCATGGTGGTGCGCCAGCCGATCGGCGTCTGCGGCGGGATCGTTCCGTGGAATTTTCCGCTGACGCTGATGGGCACCAAGCTCGGCCCGGCGCTCGCGGCCGGCAACACCATCATCATCAAGCCCGCCAGCACAACCCCTCTGGCGACCCTCCGCGTCATCGAGCTGATCCAGCAGGCGACCTTCGGCGAAGGGAAAGCGCAGAAGACGTTGCCCAAGGGCACCGTCAACTGCGTTACCGGTCCCGGCGGCACCGTCGGCGAGGAGATTCTCCGCAACCCCCGCATCCGGCGAATCGCCTTCACCGGGTCAACCGCCGTGGGAAGGCACGTGATGGAGGTGGCCGGGCGCGAGATCAAGCGCGTCACGCTCGAGCTGGGCGGAAGCGATCCGATGATCGTCATGGAGGACGCCAACCTTGACGTGGCGATCAAGATGGCCGACGTGGGGCGGTACTTCAACTGCGGCCAGATGTGCCTCGGTGTCAAACGGCTGTTCCTGCAGGAGTCGATCGCGGAGAAGTTCACGGGCGGGCTCGTCGAGATCCTGAAGAAGAAGACCGTCGGCAACGGCATGAACAAGGAAACCCGGATGGGGCCCATCCACCTCGAGTCCCAGCGTCGGGAGATCGAAGAGCAGGTGGAAGACGCGAAGTCGCGGGGCGCCAAAACCCTCTTCGGCGGCGAGCGTCCGAAGGGCGGCGATTACGACAAAGGCTTCTTCTATCTGCCGACTCTGCTCGGCAACGTTCCCGAGGATGCGCGCGTCACCACCGAAGAAGTCTTCGGCCCCGTGCTGCCGGTCTACACGTTCAAGACGCTCGACGAGGCGATCGAGCGGGCCAACGCCTCCGAGTACGGCCTCGGCTCCTCGATCTGGACGCGCAATCTGCTCCACGCGAACAAGGCGATCGACCGGATCCAGGCAGGCAACGTCTGGGTCAACTCGCTCCACTACGGCTACGACGAGCTTCCCTTCGGCGGCGTCAAGGCGAGCGGCGTGGGGCGGGAGCACGGCCCCGAGGCCCTCGACTATTACCTCGAGCCCAAAGGCGTGGTGATCGTCAACGTCTGAGCCCGGTGCGGGGAACCTGCCGCCGAAAGACGTTTGACAACCCGGCTGCGATTCGACTAGCGTAGGCCCATCTCTTGGCGCAGGGAGGGACGCTCATGTTTGCGCGGATCAAGCACATGGCGATCGTCAGCAGCAACGTCAATCTCGAGGGCGACTTCTACCGCGACGTGTTCGGCATGAAGCGTTCCGGCGTCGCGCGCGCCGGCGGGGCCGTCGTCGTGCGCGACGGCTATGTCGGGCTGAATCTCAACCCGAGGGCTCCCGGGCGCCAGGCGGGCTTCGATCACTTCGGCTTCGAGGTCGAGGACGTGGAGCTGGTCTTTCAACGCCTCAAGGAAAAATATCCGAGCGTCCGCGTCCTCAAACGCCCCAGCAACCGGCCGTTCGCGGGCATCAGCTCGCACGACCCGGCGGGGAACGTGTTCGATCTCTCGCAGAAAGGGATGGAGAACCGCACCGATCTGTACGTCGATCAGGACGAGGTGCGGCCCCGGCGGATCGGCCACTTCGCCCTGCGGGCCGTCGAACCCGAGAAGATCGCGGAATTCTACCGCACGGTCTTCGATCTGAACGAGCTGGAAAAGCCGGCCGGTGATGCCAACCACTACCTGACCGACGGCACGGTGACGCTCGCCATCTTCCCGTGGCAGATCACCGATTTCGCGGGGTCGGGAATCGAGCGCCCCGCGCTCGACCACATCGGCTTCAAGGTCGAAAGCATGGCGGCTTTCAAGGCAGATCTGGAAAAGTACCAGAACGATTACGCACCCCCGGCGGATCCACGCCCGGAGAAAAACCCGGAGCGCGAGGTCCGGCGGCAGCTCTTCGCCAGGTGCTGTTTCGGCCAGTTCCAGATGTCCGATCCGGACGGGGTATTGATCGACGTCGCGGAAGCTTCCTGACGAGCTTGTTCTAGTTGGACATCCATTGAACGTGGGCCGGGGCCTGAAGATCGCGGGCACCCGAACGTAAAGCTCCCGCTTCGGCCCGGGCGGTCGCATAACCCGCTCCCGGGGAGCGGTGCGTCGGAGACTGCGGGCTCTGGCCTATTGACCGCGGTCCGAAGGTCTCGGCCACGCCTTGCGACTCCAGCGCCCCGCTGCCAGTCCGGCTGCCGTCCAGCCGAGGAAAAAAAGGACTGCCCGGAGCCGAGCTCCGGCGGGAGGGTCGGCGGCGCTCACGGCGACGGTCCGTTCCGAACGGAACGAGCTTCCGTCGGGAAAAAGCGCCTGCGCGGTTACCCGGTAGATCGCCCCGTCCGGAAACTGAAGCTTCATCGAAAACGAGCCGGGAACGCGAACCTTCTCGATCGAGAAAACCGTTTTCCGCTTTTCTTCGTGCGTGATCCCGAGCGAGAGCTCCGCTTCCCTCGGCTCGCCGGCCTCCGGGAGAGCGCGCCACTGAATCGACGCCGGACGGCCGACCTCCGCAGGCCCGACCTCGAGGCGACCCGCCGGCTTTCCCCCTTCCTGCGCGGAGGCGCGCGATGAAATCGAACCGAGCAAACATGCCGAAGCGGCCAGGACGGCTACCGCGAGCGCTCCTGTGGATTCCGCCCCCGTCGCGGTGAAGAGCCGTCCGGCGGCAATTCCGAGGAGAAAGAGACCGGCGCTGAACACGCCGGCCAGGACCCACTTCTCCCTGTTCTCCGGGATCCTAAGGCGGAAGAGCTCTGCACCGCGTTTCCCGTCGTTGCTTTCGGCGGCAACGACAACCGCGTACTCTCCTCGAATCGGGAACAGATACCTCCACTCCGCTTTGCCCCGGTGGTCCAAGGGCAAACGGAACTCCGCCAGCTCCGTACCTTCGACCCGCGGATAATCGGTTGAAAAGAAGCGACCGGGCTCCGGGGCCGTGATCCGGATGGTGACGTTTCCCCGAAACGGCGGCCGGCCGTCGCGATCGGCGACGTGCACGCTCATCGCAGCGGTATCCAAAAAGGGACGGACTCGCCCGGACGGCGGAGACATGTCGAGCCGTATCTTTAGATCTTCCGCGGCGAACGCGGCTTCACCCGCCGCCCAGAGCGCAAGCAGGCAGGCGGCGAGCCTTTTCAATGGCAGGGAACGACGGCCAGCGCATGGCGGAAATCGTGCAGCGCGTCGTGCACCGGCGGGTAGGTTGCGGCCAGCAAAACGTGAAGGACGGCGAACGTGACGACGAGCAATGCCGCCGAAAGGCATGCGAACCGCAGCGGTTCCGGCACGGCGAGCGACACGCGAGTTGAAACGGTTCTCAACATGGCCGTTCCTCCCGGTCGAGAAACCGGCTCGCCGCCAGAAGTCGGAAACTGTGGGGCTCGTGACGGCGCCGCCGGTCTCCAAACCGGGCGTATTTCAACGCAACCCGCGGCTGCTGTCAAGTGGAGCCGGCGCGCTGGATCAGCCGTAACGCTTTCGCAGGCCTTCCCACGTAACGATCAGCGTAGGATCATGAGGCGAGGGGGATGGCGGCCGATTGGCGCGTTGGAGGTACATCTTGACCCAGTAATCGTAAAAGTACTCGAGGTCTTGTTTGGCCTGCTCCAATCTACCTTCCACCGTGCGGTAGCGCAAAGTTACCCAGCGGTCTTTGATCGAGATCCCCACCAGCGCGGTCTCGATTCGGTGGTCCAGATAGGAGCCGGCGCCCCGCAGGATCTGAGAGAGGCTGTGGGGATCGGGCATCGCGTCGGGTTTCTGCCGCTTCATCCGACCCCGGGAATCCAGCCGTTCGATCTCTTCCGCCGTGTAGCGAAGGGCGACCTGATCTCCGCTTCTCCCCTGTCCTTCCCGCTCACGCAACGCTTTCTTCACGAGGTCGCGCATGACCCTGAGAAAAGACTTGTTCGCGTGCTCCTTCGGAATCACGGTCCCTCGAACGACGTAAATGCCGTCCACGACCTCCAGATCGACGCTGGCGAGCCGCCGGCTCTCGAGCGCCTGCCCGAGCGCCCGCAGACAGCGGGCGTAGGACCGTCGCCTGGGAACTGGCTCGGCGGCGGATTCGTCCGGAAACTGGATCTCGTAATCGTCGCCGTGAAGTTCGACGGTATTGCGTTTCATCGGCCCGTCCACGTCAGAGGTTGCGCGTCGGCGTACGAGCACACCGCTTCGCTCGCTTTCGGCAACCCGGCCGTCGGACGCGAACCCCGGCCCCCTCACCGCATCCGACCCGTGGCTTTCCGCCCTCTCCTTGCGAAGAGTTCGGCTTTTCGGGCGAGTGGCCGCCCGGGATGGACGGCTCGACTGGATGAGTGGCAAGCTTGATGCCAACAGTCAACTTGTTGAAAACACGGCATGTCTTGAAATCGCCGGTAGCCCCCGTGTCATCGCTGGCACTCGGTCATGACACGATGGCACGGAAGCACGGCATCGCCCGGGAAGCTTTGGAGCTGGAATCTCGGAGGCTGAAATTTCAATCCCCAAAGGGCCTGACGATAGCCGCCGCTAGAGACTAGGGATGAGCCTGGGAGCGAGCCGGCAGTTTTTTGCGGTCGGGGGAAGGGGGGTAGGGCCCATCGCTTCGGTACACCGCCACCGGACGGTAGGTCCCTCCGGCGCTCCCTTCCATGACGAGCCGGTAATAGAATTTTTCTTCCGGCGCCTCGCCGATGAGATAGAGATAGAGCGCCTTTTCGCCATGCATCGGCTCGTAATCGGTGGCGACGACGCTGCCGGGAAAGCTTCCAGGATGGAGGCGGGAAATGACCTCTCTGAATTTTTCCCGGGTCACGTATCGGCGTGCGCCGTCGGCGAGGAGAGAGTATCCCTTGTCGAAATCGCGCTCGACGAAAACGGCGGCGGCGAACTCTTCGCCGGCTCTTCTTGCAAGCTCCCCGTCGTGATCGACCGAGCCGGCGCAGCCCCAAGCGGCAACCCACAAAGACAGGAGCGCAAAGACGGCTCGGTTCATCGGCGACGCCCGGCAATCAGGGCAGGTCGGTCGACCCCATCAGGTAGCGGTCGCATTCCCGGGCGGCTCCCCGCCCCTCATTGATCGCCCAGACGACCAGGCTCTGTCCGCGCCGGCAGTCTCCCGCAGCGAAGACCCCGGGCACGTTGGTCGCAAACCGCCCGTAGTCCGCCTTGGCGTTCGAGCGCTGGTCGCGCTCGACCCCGAGCTGGGTGAGAACCGTCTCCTCCGGTCCGAGAAAGCCCATCGCCAGAAGGACAAGGTCGGCGCGAAGCACGCGGTCGGTCCCCGGGACCCGCCGCGGAACGAACGCTCCTCTTTCGTCCTTCGCCCACTCGACGCTGTAGAGGTGCAGCTCGCGCACGTGTCCCTTTTCGTCGCCGACGAACTTTTCCGCGGTCGTGAGGTACACCCGAGGGTCGTCTCCGAAGCGGGCTTTCGCTTCCTCTTGCCCATAGTCGAGCTTGTAGACCTTGGGCCACTCGGGCCAGGGGTTGTCCGGCTGCCGCGTGTCGGGCGGGCGGGGCAGGATCTCGACCTGAGTCAGGCTCTTGCAGCCGTGGCGCATCGCGGTTCCGACGCAGTCGGTTCCGGTGTCGCCGCCTCCGATCACCACGACATGCTTGTCCTTCGCCGATATGAAGCGCCCGTCCCGGTGCCGGGAGTCGAGCAGGCTCTTGGTGTTGGCCTGCAGGAACTCCATGGCGAAATGGATGCCCTTCAGCTCCCGCCCGGGGATCGGCAAATCGCGTGGCTTGGTCGCTCCGAGACAAAGAACCACCGCGTCGAACTCTTCCCGCAGCCGGGACGCGGGAAAGTCGACCCCCACGGCGGTTCCGGTAACGAACCGCACCCCTTCGGCCGCCATCAGATCGACTCGACGCTGCACGATCGCCTTGTCGAGCTTCATGTTAGGTATACCGTACATCAGCAACCCGCCGATCCGATCGGCGCGCTCGAACACGGTGACGAGGTGCCCCGCGCGGTTGAGCTGATCGGCGCACGCAAGCCCCGACGGGCCCGAGCCCACCACCGCCACTTTCTTGCCCGTGCGCTGCTCGGGCGGCTCCGGGCGAATCCAGCCCTGAGCGAAACCGTTGTCGACGATCGCGCATTCGATGGTCTTGATCGTTACCGGCTGTTCTTGGAGGCCTAAAACGCACGAGCCTTCGCACGGCGCCGGACAGACGCGCCCGGTGAACTCGGGAAAGTTGTTGGTCTTGTGCAGCCTGTGCAACGCCTCGCGCCACAGGCCCCGGTAAACGAGATCGTTCCACTCGGGGATCAGGTTGTTGATCGGGCACCCCGAAGCCATGCCGTTCAGCAACTGCCCGGTGTGGCAGAAGGGAATACCGCAGTCCATGCAGCGCGCGCCTTGCTGGCGAAGCTTGTCCTCCGGAAAATGCTCGTGAAACTCCTCCCAGTCCTTCACCCGCTCCACCGGCGAGCGGTCGCGCGGGAGCTCGCGCGGATATTCGATGAATCCGGTTGGCTTACCCATCGTCTGTCCTTCTCCTCAAGCGAACCCTATCCGGCTTGCGATCCTGGACCGGCACGCCTCGCGGAGCACGGCCGCGCCGTGAAAGGCACCGGTACCGGAAGCCCCGAGCCCCGTGACGCTGCAGCCCTGTCGGTAATCGCTGGGACCGGACCGCGCCGGCGGGTCTCGATCGCGCGCGGCCGGGCCGATCGCCGTTCCCGAGCCGGGAACAGGGTCAATTCCCGCTGACGCGCGCGGCGTCGTTCTTGTTGGCTTCGAACGCGGCCATGATCGCCTCTTCGCCGACCAGGCCTTCGCTCTCGGCGCGCTGCAAGGCCTCCATCATCCGGCGGTAGTCCTTCGGCATCACCTTGACGAACTTCCGCGCCGTCTCCTGCCACAGAGCAAGGAGCTGCCACGCACGCGCGCTGCGCGTGTAGATCGCGTGCCGCTTGAGCAACTCTTCGACTTCCTGGAGGTCCAGCTCCCCGAGCGGCTCGAGGTTGACGGTTTCCAGATTACAGCGGGTCTTGAAAGTCCCGTCCTCGTCGAGGACATAGGCGATGCCGCCGGACATCCCGGCGGCGAAGTTACGGCCGGTCTTGCCGATCACCACCACCCGTCCGCCGGTCATGTACTCGCAGCCGTGGTCGCCCACGCCTTCGATGACCGCGCGCACGCCGCTGTTGCGCACGCAGAATCGTTCTCCGGCCATTCCGCGGATGTAGGCCTCCCCGCTGGTGGCACCGTAGAAGGCCACGTTTCCCACGATGATGTTTTCCTCCGGCGGGAAGGTCGAGCCCTCGGGCGGATACAGAATCAACTTGCCGCCGGAGAGGCCTTTGCCGCAATAGTCGTTGGCGTCGCCTTCCAGCTCCAGGGTCATTCCCGGCGGGATGAAGGCGCCGAAGCTCTGGCCCGCGGACCCCTGGAAATGGAAATGGATCGTATCCTCCGGGAGCCCCTGAGGACCGTAGCGCCGCGTCACCTCGCTGCCGAGAATCGTGCCGACGACACGGTTGGTGTTGCGGATGGGAAGCGTCGCCTTGACCTTTTCGCCTCGTTCAAGAGCCGGGGCCGCCAGATCGAGCAGGACCTGGTTGTCCAGCGCGTTCTCCAGCCCATGGTTCTGCGGAATCTGGCAGTACCGCCCGACCTCCGGCCCGACCTTCGGCTGATAGAGAATTGCCGAGTAATCGAGACCCTTCGCTTTCCAGTGGTTGATCGCCCGCCTCATCTCCAGCCGATCGGAGCGGCCGACCATTTCATTGATGGTGCGAAAACCCAGCTTGGCCATGTGCTCGCGCACGTCCTGCGCAATGAAGCGCATGAAATTGACGACATGCGCCGGATCGCCGGTGAAAAGCTTGCGCAGCTCGGGATTCTGCGTCGCCACGCCCACCGGGCAGGTATCGAGATGACAGACCCGCATCATGATGCATCCGAGAGCCACGAGCGCCGTGGTGGCGAAACCGAACTCCTCGGCGCCGAGCAGCGCCGCGATTACCACGTCACGGCCGGTTTTGAGCTGCCCGTCGGTCTCCACCGTGATCCGACTGCGCAGGTTGTTGAGCAGCAGGGTCTGGTGCGTCTCGGCGAGACCGAGCTCCCACGGCAATCCGGCGTGCTTGATGCTGGTCTGCGGCGAGGCGCCGGTGCCGCCATCGTGGCCGCTGATCAACACCACATCGGCGTGGCCTTTGGCCACCCCGGCGGCGATCGTTCCGACCCCGACCTCGGAAACCAGCTTGACGCTGATCCGCGCGTGATGATTTGCGTTCTTCAAGTCGTGAATCAACTGCGCCAGATCTTCGATCGAATAAATGTCGTGGTGCGGCGGCGGCGAGATCAGGCCGACCCCCGGAGTCGAATGGCGCACTTTGGCGATCCACGGATACACCTTGCGGCCCGGTAGCTCGCCGCCCTCCCCGGGCTTGGCCCCTTGCGCCATCTTGATCTGGATCTCCTTGGCCTGGGTCAGGTAATAGCTCGTCACGCCGAACCGCCCGGAGGCGACCTGCTTGATCGCGCTGTTGCGCGAGTCGCCGTTGGCATCCGGAACGTAGCGCGCGGGATCCTCGCCTCCCTCGCCCGTGTTGCTCTTGCCGCCGAGCCGGTTCATCGCGATCGCCAGCGCTTCGTGCGCCTCTTTGCTGATCGAGCCGTACGACATCGCTCCGGTCTTGAAGCGCTTGACGATTTCTTCGACCGGCTCGACCTCCTCGATCGGCAACGGCTGCTCGGCGTACTTGATCTCCATCAGCCCGCGCAGCGTGGCCAGTCGCTCCGACTGGTCGTCGATCAGCCGCGCGTACTCCTTGAAGACGCTGTAGTCGTTCGTCCGGCAGGCCTTTTGCAGGAGATGGACCGTGCGCGGGTTGAACAGGTGCAGCTCCCCGTCCTTTCGGTACTGGTACTGGCCGTACACCTCCAGCGTGCGCCCGTTCAACGGATAGAGGGGAAACGCCTTCGCGTGCTGCTGCTGAACCTCGCGCGCGATTTCCTCCAGACCGATCCCCCCGACCCGTGACGGCGTCCATGTGAAATACTTGTCGATCAGCTCCTGCCCCAGCCCCAGCGCTTCGAATATCTGGGCGCCGCAGTAGGACTTGATGGTCGAGATGCCCATTTTCGCCATGACCTTCACGACGCCTTTGACCGCAGCCTTGATGTAGCCCTTCACGGCATCGTGGTAGGTGATGTCCTTCAACATCCCTTCGGCGATCATGTCGTTGAGGCACTCGAAGACGAGATAGGGGTTGATCGCCTGCGCGCCGTAGCCGAGGAGCAGGCAGAAATGGTGCACCTCGCGCGGCTCCCCCGATTCGAGCACCAGACCGACCCGCGTGCGCGTGCCGCTCCGGATCAGGTGATGATGCAGGCCCGAAACGGCCAGCAACGCCGGAATCGCCGCCCGCGAGCGGTTCACGCCTTTGTCGGAGAGGATCAGGATGGTCGCGCCGCCGGCGATCGCCTCATCCGCCGCCCGGAACAGCTCGTCGAGCGCCCGCTCGAGGCCGGACCGGCCTTGCTTCGGATCGAACAGGATCGGCAGCGTGACGGAGCGAATGCCGGGCCGGTCGATGAGCCGCAGCTTCTCCATCTCCGAGTTCTTGAGGATCGGGATCGACAAGCGCAGCTGCCGGCAGCTCTCCGGCCTGGGATCGATCAGGTTGCCCTCCGATCCCAATGTCAGCGTCGTCGAGGTGATCAGCTCTTCGCGAATCGGGTCGATCGGGGGATTGGTCACCTGCGCGAAGAGTTGCTTGAAATAGTTGTAAAGGAGCTGCGGCTTGTCGGAAAGCACCGCCAGCGGAGTGTCGGTTCCCATGGAACCCACCGGCTGAATGCCGTTCTGCGCCATGGGCCCGAGGTTGATCCGCAGATCCTCGAAACTGTAGCCGAACGCCTGAAGGCGCTGGAGGGTGGCCGGGTGATTCACGACCGGCGCCTCCTCCGGAACGGCCGGGAGCTTGTCGAAGTAGACGGCGTTCTCCTTCAACCATTGACCGTAGGGTCGAGCCGACGCCATTTGTTCCTTGATTTCTTCGTCGCTGATGATTCGCCCCTCGGCCGTATCGACGAGAAACATGCGCCCCGGCTGCAGCCGGCGCTTTTCCAGCACCCGCTCCGGCGGCACGTCGAGAACCCCGACCTCCGAAGCCATGATCACCAGGTCGTCCTTGGTCACGTAGTAGCGCGACGGCCTCAGGCCGTTTCGGTCGAGAACCGCGCCCACCACCGTCCCGTCGGTAAAGGCGATCGAGGCCGGGCCGTCCCAGGGCTCCATCAGCGTGCTGTGGTACTCGTAGAACGCCCGTTTGCGCTCGTCCATGCTCTCGTGGTTTTCCCAGGGCTCCGGGATCATCATCATCACGGCGTGGGGTAGGGAGCGGCCGCTGAGCGCGAGAAACTCCAGACAGTTGTCGAACTTGGCGGAGTCGCTCCCGTCCTCCTGGATGATCGGCAGGACCTTCTTGATGTCGTCGCCGAACAGCGGCGATGACAGCATGGCCTGGCGCGCATGCATCCAGTTCTCGTTGCCGCGCAGCGTGTTGATCTCGCCGTTATGGATGAGATAGCGATACGGGTGCGCCCGACCCCAGCTCGGGAAGGTGTTGGTGCTGAACCGCGAGTGCACGACGGCGATGGCGCTTTCCATCGCCGGGTCCGACAGGTCGGGATAGAAGGTGGTCAGCTGCCGGGGCGTGAGCATGCCCTTGTAGACGAGGGTCCGGTGCGAGAGGCTCGGGACGTAGAAGAAATCCCCGCCGGGGAGCCCCGCGTAGCGGATGGCGTTCTCGGCCCGGCGGCGGATCACGTAGAGCTTGCGCTCGAACGCGAGATCGTCGCCCACGTTCTCGCCGCGGCCGATGAAGACCTGCCGCACGAAGGGTTCGCAGCTCTTCGCCGTCTCGCCGAGGTAAAGATTATCGGTCGGCACCTTGCGCCATCCGAGCAGGCGCTGTCCCTCCTCCTCGACGATGGTCGCGAAGATCTTCTCGAATCGACGCCGCTGCTCGCGGTGGTCCGGCAGAAAAATCATGCCGACACCGTACTGCCCCGGGTCGGGCAGATGGAAGCCGAGCCCCTCGCAGGCGTGCTGGAAAAAGCGGTGCGGGATCTGCAACAGGATGCCGGCCCCGTCCCCGGTGTTTTCCTCGCAGCCGCAGGCCCCGCGATGGTCGAGGTTCTCGAGCACCGTCAGGGCCTGATCGATGATCTCGCGCGACCGTTTCCCCTTGATGTTGACGACGAACCCGACGCCGCAAGAGTCATGCTCGAACGCCGGATCGTACAGCCCCTGTTTCGGTGGAAAACCTGGTATCCTCATGTGCTCGTCCTTTACCGATAAAACGATTCCCGCAACGCCGTTTCCGAGATTCCCGGCCGCCTCCCCCTGAAACCAACGACCGGAACGGCCCCAGTCCCCCGGACGGCCCCGGACGCGTTGACGCGCGTCACTTCCTCTTTGAGCTGGAACAATCCGCCGGATTGACGTTCAGATCCAGGGCCTGGCTCTCCTTGGCGGTCGAAAGCACCACTTTCGTGACCGTCCGGGTGACACCGTCGACGGACCGGATCTCGCCGAGCAACTTTTCCAACGATGCCGTGTTGGCGGATTTCACCTTCAAGATGAAGCTTTCATCGCCCGTAACGTGGTGGCACTCGAGCACGTCGTTGTATTGCAACATGCGAGAGGCGAATTGATCGATGGCGCGCTGATTGCCGATCGAAACGCCGATGAAAGCGGTAATGTCTTTTCCGACTTTTTTGCCGTCCAGCAGTGCCTGGTAACCCTTGATGACGCCGCTGGATTCCAGCTTTTTTACTCGTTCCATAACAGCCGGAGGCGAAAGCTCCACCTCGCCGGCGATGTCGGCGAGCTTCGACCGGCCGTTATTTTGAAGAATAGAAAGTATTTTTAAATCTATTGTGTCGAGCAAGTTAAATTATTTAGGTCTTGCCTGGTGTTGATTTAAAATTCTTAATGTCATCATCGACGCCAAAAGTCAACCCTCTACCTCTGTAAAAATCCAAAATTTCGAGATCTTCCGTTTCTCGATCAGAGGCTCACCCCCTCTCCGGTACTCTGGCATCCAGACAAAAAATAAAGAAATTCAATATGTTAGATACGAGCAGCGTCAGTGGGCAGGCGCCGCCGGCATCTTTACGCCGGGGAAGCCCGTTTCCGCCCGACCGGGCCGCGACGCTACGCGGCGGTCACGGTCGAAGGCCAGAAACCCGGAACCAGAAACCGGAAACGCTTCTATCCGGTAATATAGCGCTCCAGCTGCTGGATTATGAATTGCTGATCCGCGATGATCGCCTTTACCAGGTCGCCGATCGAGATGATGCCGCAGACCTTTCCTTGCTCCATCACCGGAAGGTGGCGAATCCGCTTGTCGGTCATCAGCGCCATGCACTCCTCGATGCTCTGGTCGGGCTCTGCATAGGCCACGCGTGCGGTCATGATGTCCTTGACCAGCGTCTCCTTCGACGACCGTCCCTGCAAGATGACCTTGCGCGCGTAATCTCGTTCCGAGATGATGCCCACCAGCTTCGACTCCTCCAGAACCAGCAAGGCACCGACTTCCTTTTCGGCCATCAGCGCCACCGCGTCGTACACCGTGGCGGTGGGCGGCAGCCACCATACCTGCGAGCCCTTGGCGGCCAGGATGTCCCGTACCTTCCTCATCGCAGATCTCCTTCCTCGTCGAAGCTTTTTCTGACGAAGTTGGGACGCGCTGTAACCGGTAAGGCGAATCTAGCGTCGGGAGCGACGAATGTAAAGCAAAACCCGGTCAGATCAAGGGAATCGGGTCGGTCGGGTATCGAGGGTCGCACAGGGCCCGCTCGATCCAGGGGCATTGAAGCGCAAGCGCCGGTGCGCCGGCGGCGAGACCGGCGAGGAGCCTGCGGGCCCTTCCGTCCCCGGGGTCGGCCCTGACGGCCTCGGCCAGCGCCCAGGCTGCAGCTGTCAGGTTGCCTTGTCCTCTAAGGCTGAGGCCGAGGTTGCGGTACGCGCTTGCTCTTCCGCCGTCGATCCCGACGGCAAGACGGCAGTGACGCTCGGCATCCAGGAATCGGCCGAGTCGGTTGAAGCAGTAGCCTGCGTTGTTGTGCAGCACGTAGAGAGCTCTTTTTTCTTTCGGGTCCATGCCGAGCGCGGTGAGAAAGTGGTTCAGAGCGAGCTCCAGCGCCTGCTCGTCGACGGCGATCTGCCCCAACGCGAGGTGGCAGTGTACCTTCTGGCTCGGGTCCGAGCTCGTCTCGAGAAAGAGCTGCAGCAAAGCCCTGGCGCAGGCAGGCTTTTCTATCCCGCGGTAAAAAGACGCCACGAACAGCAGCCAGCGGAAGTACTCGGCTTCGGTCTTACTGCTCAACAGCCGCTCGATCAGCAGTTTCTCGGTGGCCTGTCTGGGAACGGGGAAGCCTTCAGGGAGACGTTTCCAGGACGGTTCGTTCATCGTCCCACCGTGGAGCAACAGCGAGACCAGCCCCCGGCCTGCCCTCGAGCTTCCGCTTCTTGACAAAAACGACGTCAAGGTCGCCAGGCGGCGCCGCAGATCGATCCCCACGAGCTGCCGCGACATCACAAGCGGGCGAAAGCGCCCGACGGCGAGGACAAGACACCGTTCAACTCGTTTACACCGGGCAGCCGCGCAATTCTGTCTCGAAGCCGTGACCCGGATTCAGGCGGGAATCGAGCTCTCCGGCATCACTCGAAAGAGCTGAGGGGCTCCGCCGCCGCTGTCACCCGCCGCCGGTTCGTTCCGAGTTCGGCCGTCGATCCTGAAGGACGTTTGTGACGCGGGCCGACTCCTCGAGGACCGTCAGTCCGGCCGCGTCGAGCTCGAGCGCAATCGCTGGAATCGAGCGATACACCCGGACGATCCGGTAGCGCGTTCCGGTCAGCTCGCGCAGCAGCGAGTCCTGGGCCGACTTGATCGCCGCTCTCTGCCGCTCCAATCCCTCCGGTGCCAGCAGCTCTTCGCGGCGCCACTGGATCCCGATGTTCAGCCCAACCAGGACCAGCAACGGCTCTCCGGTCCCGGCGTGCTCCCGGAGCGCAGGCGCGATCTTTTCGGAGGGCGCCCCATAGACGTAGCCGTCCTCGAAGCGGACCCCTTCGGTAGGCGCCCCGCCTGCACCCGGCCTGGGCGGCCGGTCCAAAAGCACGTTGGCGACCAGGGAAGATTCTTCGAGAACGGCCAAACCCTCCGGGCCGATCTCGAGCGCAATCGCAGGAATTTCCTCGTATCGGCGGATGACCTTGAACTCCGTTGCACGGAGATCGCGGAGAAGGGCCTCTTGCGCCGCCCCGATTTCCGCGCGTTGCTTTTGCACGGCCGCGGCCCCGAGCGCAGTCTCCACCTTCCACGGCAACTTGAGCCCCACGAGCACCACCACCGTGCCGTCGCGCGCCGCTTTTGCGGAGACCTCCGGCGGCAGCTTTTCCTGCGCCGCCGGCGGAACTGGCCACGCCAAAGCGGTCGCGAGGGTCGCCAGCGCGCCCAGCCCGGCAAACCAGCCTCTGCGGCAGGCGGATGATCCGCGATCAATCATGTCGGGTGACGTCCCGTGCGTCTTTGTCGTCCCGCAAACCCACGAACTTCGCCTGGCGCAGGTGCCGGTCCGGGGTCCATTCGGTGAACTCGATCTGGGCCACCAGGCGGGGCTCGACCCACACGCACTTCTTCATTTCGCTCTCGGTCAAGGCCCAGGGGGTCCGACGCTTCTCCGGAAGATTGGCGAAGGGACACCGCTCTGTGATCAGGCCCCTGAGCTTACCCGCAACCTCCATCCTGGTGCGCGAAACGAAACCGTTGCGCACTTTCGCCGCAAAGAGAAGCTTGCCCTGATCGAACTGACCGACGATCAGGGCATCGAACGGCCTTCCGCGGGTATAACCGCCGACCACGAACTCCTCGGAGCGGTTGATCTTGTACTTGAGCCACTCCCCGGTGCGCTTTCCAGGCTCGTAGCGCGAGCGGCGGCGTTTGGCGATGATCCCCTCGAGTCCGAGTTCTCGAGCGGCGGCAACGATTCTGTCGGGCGGTTCTGTGAAATCTTCCGAAGCCCGGATCGCCGCCGGAAGCCGCGCGATCGTGACCGCAAGCTGCTTGCGCCGGTCCTCCAGGGGCATCCGAATCAAGCTCTTTCCCCGGTACGCGAGCAGATCGAAAGCGTAGAAGTAGATACGATCCTCCGGCGTGTCTGACCTCTGCAGCAAGCTGAACGAGGGCCGGCCTTGGTGGTCCAACGCAACGATCTCCCCGTCGATCGCGGTTCCCGGCGGCAGCGCCTGCAGCGCCCGTGCGATCCGCGGGAAGCGCGAGTTCAACACGCTGCGATTGCGCGAGAAAAGCCGCACTTCCTTCTCGTCCTTGACCGCCAGACAGCGATAACCGTCGAGCTTGACCTCGTAGAGCCATTCCGAAGGATCGTCGGGCAGCTCGGCAACGGGAGCGGCCAGCATCGGCTCGATGAAGCCTCCGGGCGCGTCCGGCAGGGATTCCAGGTCGATCACCGTGACCGGGTCATAGTGAAGTCGTCGGGCGGCATGTTTCTGGATAACGAACAGCCGCTGCTCACCGGAGCCAGCGGCCGGGGTCCCCGCCGGAGGAGGCTCCGGGGTCTTCGAAAAATCCCGCTTGCGGCGATACTCCTCGAGGGAAACCACGGTTCCGGGATTTTCTCTGCGCCTCGCGCTGGCGCCCAGCTCCGGGAACGGAGCGGGCAAGGACTGCTTCAATTTGAGGGCGGCCGCGAAAAAATCGCCCTGCCGTTCGAGCCGCTCCAGGACCGCTTCCGGAGTGAAAAACAGCGCGTCGCGGTCCTCCTTCTCCAGCGCCGCCTTCAGCTCGCTCCAGCGGACGGCCATCGCGACGAACGGCTGTTCCCGTACCGCGCGCAGCGAATAGACCGCTACGGTCGATTTGTGCTCCGAGTTCTGGCTCCAGTCGATCAGCACTTTCCCTGTGCGCTTTGCCTTCGCCATGGACGAGACGATCAGGTCGGGGCGCGCCTGCTCCAGGAGCCGGGCAATGCTCTCGGCGAACGCCCGCGTCGCCCGATAGTTGATCGCGCAGTTGAGCGGCACGTGAAGATGAATCCCTTTGGAGCCCGACACCTTGACGAGCGACCGCAAGCGCAGGCGATCCAGCACCCCCTTGACCAGCAGGGCCGCTTCGCAGGCCCTCAGGATATCGGCTCCCTCCCCCGGGTCGAGATCGAAGACCACCATGGTAGGAACGTCGATCCGCGGCGCCCGGCTGAGAAACGGATGGAGCTCGAGATTGGCCATGTTCGCCAGCCAGACCAACGTCGGCAGGTCATTGATCAGGATGTAACGGGTCGCCGATTTACCTCCGGGCTTCGGCACGGGGAAGGTCGCCACCCACTCCGGGGTCGAAGCCGGAGCGTTCTTCTCGTAGAAATGCTCCCCGCCCACGCCGTCGGGAAAGCGTTTGAGAGTGACGGGCCGATCCCTCAGATGTGGCAAAATGTAAGGCGCCACACGCCGGTAATATTCGATGACCTGGCCCTTCGTGAAACCCGTTGCGGGATACATCACCTTGTCCAGGTTCGAAAGCACGATGGTTTTGCCTTCTATGCGGACCGGCGTCGGAGCCACACTGGAATTTCTATAACTTCGACGCCCCGAACGCCAGCCGCGCAGTTCTCCCGGTCTCCCGCGGTGCTCCGGCCGTTGACAGCCCCCTTTCTCCTCCCTAGACTCGACGAAACCAATCCGGAGGCGAAACGCATGGCGGGACCTATCATCCAGAAGAAGGACGCAGACGTTACCACGTTGATTCTCAACCGCCCCGACGTGGGCAACCGGCAATCGGACGCCGCCCTGGCGGAGCTCACGGCGATGATCGCCTCCGCGGCGAAGGAATCCCGGGCGATCGTCTTGAAAGGGGCGGGCGAAGATTTTTGCCTCGGACGCGAGGCGATGGGACGGCCCGGCCCGGTCATGGAGGCCTACAGCGTGCGCGAGAGAAGCGACGTGATTTTCGCGCTGTACGGAGCATTTCGTGACGCGCCGATCCCGATCGTCGGTGCGGTTCAGGGACGCGCCGCCGGCCTTGGATGCGCCCTGGCCGCGCTCTGCGACATCACGATCGCCAGCGAGCGAGCCCGTTTTCAGCTTCCCGAGATGGCGCATAACATCATGCCCACCATCGCCATGTCGGCGCTGGTGGACCGGCTGCCCCGGAAAGCGGTGGCTTATCTGGTCTATTCGACTCGGGAGATCGACGCCCGCACGGCTCTTTCCTTCGGTCTCGTGAGCGAGGTGGTCGCTCCCGCCGATCTCGATGGCTCGATCGATGACCTGATCGGCCGCATGCGGCAAATGCCCTTGCCGGCCCTGCTGGCGGTAAAAGAGTACGCCCGGAGCGCGTTTTCGATGAGCACGCAAGCCGCCAATGACTTCGCGCGCAACTTGCACGCAACCGTGAATAGCTTTTCGGGAATGCGAGCACCCGCAAGCGGCAGGTGACGCCGGGCCGAATGATTCGTCCGTCGCCCGGCAGGCGCACGGAAACCCCGCCGGACAGGTCAGGACCCGCGTCGGCCCCGGCAGAAACTTGAGCGCTGCCACAACGCCGTCGAAGCGGAAACCGCGCTGATTATGGGTGCCTTGCCGGCGATCGGGTCGCCGCAGGTTGCCTCCTGCAGATCATAATCGTAGTTCCCGGCTCCCGGTTTTTGCATCGAGCTTCTGAGCCCCTGCGAGGCGGTGACGGCTCGAACGGAGCAAAGCGATTGAACGGTTTCAACGGCTTGAACTTACTTACCACGGGCTTCGGCCCGAGAAATCTCATCAGGAGAAATTCATGGCTTTGAAGCTGGTCAGGGGGATTCGTAACCGGCACCCGTCCCGTAAGTCGCGCGAGGAATACCTTCTCGCCTGCCTCCGCGAAGAGCTGGACGATCCGAAATTTACGGACTGGGAGAGATCGTTCATTTCGAGCCTGGCCCGGCAGGTGCGTGAAGGTCGCCGCCTGACCGAAAAGCAAAAGGAAACGCTTGAGCGGATCTGGCGCAAGTGAGCAGCCGGCGGTCAGCGCGCTCCTGCCGCCAGCCGGTCGATCACCCGAGCGAGTCTGAGCCCCGCCTGGAGCAGTCTACGTCTTACTACCTCGCGGGCTCGCCGGATATAATCCTCGTCCGGCTCTCCCGAAGGCGCGATCGTGTAGGCATGGGACATGGCGAGCCGCAGGGATTCGTTCGCCCACTCAGCCGGGTCTCCCGACTTCGAGGACTCCCATTCGGCCGGCGTCGCTCCGGCCACAAGACGTCTCGCCACCTCTTCCACCTCGCCCTCCTCCATCTCCACAAGATCTTTATCCCAAAAGAGATGCAGACTCGTCACGGTTCCGCCGTAGATCAGAGAAATCGTCGTTCCCCCGCGATCGGCGGCCCGACCGGCATGCAGCGGCTGGTGCAGGTCACCCGTCAGGTGTGCGAGATAACGTAGCGCGATTCGGCGGATGTGGAGCGGAGCGTTTCGATCCGCAATTTGTGCTTCGCACCACCGCAGCGCTTCGATCGCGCAGTTTCCCTCGGGACAGTCGACCTCCCGCCGGTAACCCTGCGATCCGTCGGCGATATTCACGTAGTGCAAGACGTCGAGTTCGCGGATGCGCCTGCCGTCGTAATCCGGCCACACCGCCGCATCGGCCAGCGTCTCGCCCGGGGCCAGTAGCTCGCGAACCAGGGTTCGGCCGGCGGGGCTCAACCTGGATGCGGCGATCGCCGCCACGATGCGATGGCCCTTGTCGTGCCACGAAAACGCCGGTGTGCCGCCGAGCAGGAAAGCCAGGGGTCCGACGACCGCCCATCTCACGCAGCGCATCGGTCGCCGCTCCGGGTTCACGGAACCGGCTGGAGTGGTCGACTTGCCCTTCAGCCGCAGGGACCGGGACAGCGACGCGCATCCGGGAATTTCTGTGAAACCGGCCATGGCGAAATTTTTCCAAAAAGGCCTTGCGCTTTTCTTCGAAAGTTCTAAATTGGACTCAGGTGAAGTTTTCCCGGGACTCCGCGCCAGCTCCGTAAAGCAGCTCTTCGAAACCCCACCGCTTCACCCGGAGAGGAGTTACCGCCATGTGGAGCCGGTTGTACCGCGATCACGCCGTAATTCCCTTCCCCAGCTTCGATACTGCCTGCAACGGCTGGACGCCGCAAGCCGCGATCAGCTGGTGGGCGGGTCCGAAACGAGCGTTCCAGTTCGTGAGATTTTCAGATCGCGTACAAACCGAGGAGGAAGCGGTCGAGCGCGCCTGGGCACGCGCGCAGGCATGGATCGACGAGCGGCTTGCCGGGAAGCTATCCGAGCGGCGCGTCATCGATATCATCGACTCGCTCAAGCAGGACGTGGCGCGCAGCAGCTCCCCCGAGCCCGTTTGCGGGCCGGTCGAAACCTTCACCTTCGAGCAGTTCAAGTCCGTCATCTCGAAGACCGGACTCAGGCTAAGCCCGCGACTTTTACAGAAAAGTTACGCCTCCCTCCTCAAGCTGCGCCGCGAGCAGCATTGGTCGTGGGCGGAGATCCGGCAAAAAGTAGAAAATTCCCGCCAGGGGTTGGGCACTGCGACTGCCAGGCGCGGTCCCAAGAGAGCCCCTATCCCGGTCACCGAGCGTGATTGGCGCCGAATCAGCTGAGCGAAGTTGGGCGGCGCTAGAAATAGCTCGGAACCAAAAAGATCTGCTCGGGGCTGTGCTGGACGAAGGTTTTCCCGGTCTTGAGACAGAGGATTTTGTGATGCTCGACTGCGGCCACCTGCGGAGGCAACGATTTTCCTTCGAACGCGCGAGCGATACTCTGTCTCTCGGTCGGGCCCTGCTCCAGATGGATTTTGATCCTCATCGGATGCACGGCGCCGCATTCGCTGCAGAGCGCGTGAAGTTCATACTGGGGCACGGTCGATCTCCCTTCTGACCTTTTCGCGAGTTTCAACCATATCACCGGCGGCCGTGCCGCTCTAGCAGGGAGTTCGTGCCGTCGCAGCGGACCGCGGCCGCACCAAAGACGCAAACCTCCCAACAAGAAAAATACAAGTTGCGGAACGCGCGTCAACGCCGGGTTCTCGTCGGAGGGTCGGCATTCCGGGGACATGGATGATCTTCGGAAACCGCTCAGAGCTCCCATTCCGATTCCCTCCCCGTGCGCTGGGCGGGTGCTTCGGCCTCTCGTTCTCCCGTCCTTTCCCCGGGTTCGGATTCCGCCGTCAGTCGCGCGGAAAACTCCTGCGCCTCTTCGTAGCTTTTCGGAGTGCCCGTGATGGTCGCGGTGCCTGCAGCGATCTCGATTTCCATCGGCTTGTAAAACCAGAAGCTCGCCAGGAAAGCGGCTGCGGCGACCAGCGAGCCGTATTGCACCGCCAGGTCCAGTGTCGCGCCGGGTTCCGGAAAGATCCCGGAGATCCCGCCCAGCCCTCCGCCGACCAACATGAAGAGGTAAACGGCCGCTGAAGCCGCCCCGAGGGCTGCCAGGCCCAGGCTTCGCCTCCACGCGATTCGAACGCGACTGATGGCGCTCCGCGGAACGATGCTTCGGGACTCGCCGAGCACGCCCCTGTCCCGCCGGTGAATCACGTGGAGCCGGGTCAGGACCAAATCGCTTCCATCGGATAGCTTCAACCAGGCGATTTCGTTTTCTTCGCTCATGGATTCCTCCAGACAGCGACGAACGAGGCGGACAGGTCTGCGGGAGGTTTGAATGCCCAGGGCCGCCACAGGACGGCACCAGGAGGAACCTATAACTCATCCGCCCGGGCTTTGACAGCGGCGGACGCTCGCTTCACTTTTCGAGGCCTTGCTCCGGGCGTTCCTGGGTAATGTCCTCTTCGACGAGATCGCCGTAGGGCCAGCGTCTTCCCATGTTGAGGTATTGAAGCTTCAGACGGCGAACCATTTCCACCCGTGAATCGAAGCTTCCGCCCTTGAACATCCCCTCATGGCAGTGATACTCCCGACGCCCTTCGCCGTAATGACAGCCGTAAACGTCGATGGGGCCATCATGTCCAGAGGCCTGAAAAGGCCCCCACCCAAGAAACAGGAACGCGACCGACACAGCGGCCATCTTGATCCGCTTCATGATCCAGGCAAACTCCGGGCTTTATTCTACCACGCTGCATCGGACGGCAGCGACCGTTTTCCGGACCGCGTCCCGGGAGCCTCGGACCGCCTTGATAAGCCTGGCTGTTTCTGATCTCTTGCGAAGGGAGGGAGCCATGGAGATCATTATAAAGATCGCCACCGGCCATTATGAACGGCTGAGAAGCCGTATCCCGGGCGAGTCTCCGGCTCACCAGGCATTGGAGCGCGCCACCCGGATAGATTACTCCGTCGACGGCGT
Organism: Candidatus Zixiibacteriota bacterium; assembly: GCA_035574315.1. Classification (NCBI taxonomy): domain Bacteria; kingdom Pseudomonadati; phylum Candidatus Zixiibacteriota; species Candidatus Zixiibacteriota bacterium. Next base: position 27,927 of record DATLYW010000026.1, on the reverse strand, counting down.
ACTGTTCGAGGGGTACAGCGTATCGTGCGACGACACTCAGGCAGGCCTCATCCGGGAGGCCGCGGAACGCTATTGCCCCGTAGCCGTATTGGAAATCGACAAAGCGATCCGCCATGCCCGCGACCGCGGAGCTCTTTAGGAGACGCGCCAGCAGCGAGATGTAGCCAGTCCGCCCGGCCTGAAACCGTGGGCTGACATCGTCCCGACCGCCGTCCTCTCTCGGGCAAATTCCGTCGGTTCCGGCTTCCGATATCTCGTTCAGCCGTACAATTTGGGGCTCTTTCTGCTCAACAACGGGTCTTACCGTTCGGGTGTGCTAAAAAAGTCCTTTTACAGTCAATAAGTTACGCGTGGTATGGCTATTGCGTAGGCTCGCTGGCCGAGGTGACGTAGTTACCCGAGGGAGGTCTAGTCTTATGGATGCGAAATGCAAGGAGCGCATCTCCATTTCGGCGCTAACGGTCACGTGCCTTCTTGCTTTGGTTTCTCCCGGTTGGGGACAGAACTCCGCAGCGCCTGCCGTCGACCAGCGAACTTTGGAGCTGGTCGATCAGCTGAAGGATCTGATTCAGCAGGCGGATCGCGATCCGCGCTCGGACCGGCGGATGGTCAGCCGCCTGCGCGAGCTGGTACGCCGTTATGACTGGCCCTGGAGAGTTTCCCTTTTCTACGACGACTTCCGCGACGGCAACTATACTTATGATCCCGCTTGGACCGTGAGCCAGGGAGACTTCCGCGTCGTGAAAGGGTATGGGCTCAGAACCGCATTCGAGCCACTTCGGCGCGAGCGTCGCATCCAGGCCGGAAGGCGCATGGATGCCGCCGTGGACCTGTTTCAGGGGATCTTCGGTGTCATGCGGGACCGGGATGAAGAGCTGGATCGCTCGACCGATACGCCCATCGCCGCGGAGATCTTCAGTCCCGTACGCGTCAGCAACTCCTTCGCGGCAAGACTCCGATTGAAATTCGAGGCGCCCATCGAGGGCGACGGCCGCCTCGAGTTCGGGCCATACCTGGGGGATGACCGCAGCTACGGCTATCGGCTGGTTTACGAATCGGGCCCGCGCCCGTCCTTGAGTCTATTGCGCGTTGCTCCCGGCCGCTCAGCCGTGATCGAGACCGCCGATCTGGGTTACGGCCTCGACGACGGCCGGCTCCATGTTCTGGAATGGCGCCGCGGCGCGGATAACGAGATGGCGGTTTTCCTGGACAATCGCGAGGTCGTTCGAACCGTCGACCGCGCCTATACCGAGCCGTTCGACGGCGTCGTGCTCGTCAATCGAGCCGGCAGCTACGAGCTGAGGGAAATCGCAGTCTTCGGCACCGAGTGGTAGAGACCGGAATTACCAGTGCCAGACCTGGTCGTGCTGGTCCAACAACTCGGGAACTGACTGCTTTTTGATCTTTTTCACCCCGTCCAGGAGCTGGCCGTCCACCAGGCCGCGCTCCACGGCATCTTCTTCGACGAGGTAAACCGGCACGCCCTTGGCCAGCAAGTTTGCGACGTCCTTATCGATTTCAGGGCCGCGTGCCATGCGCGCGGCCCCGAAAGCCAGGCCGCTCGCGTCCTGACCCTTCGCCGCATAGTTCACGGCGTTGGCCCTGAGCAAGACGGCGATGTCCGCCCCGCTGTTCTTCAACATGTGGCTGAGCCAGAGCACGGTGTCGTCCTGCTCCTCGATCGTTGCTCGGTAGGCCGTCTCCACAACGTTCAGAATCTTCGGCATGGCAGCTCTCCTACTTGGTCGGGATGATCAACGTCGCGTCGCTCGTGTTGGAGGCGTCCAGCAGATCTTTGGGCCCGCCCCGCCGCGGCCCCTCGATCCAGTCGCCCGCGCCGCGCTCGTCGACGCACAGACCGCAATTGACCCAGTCGAGCCTGACGCCCTTTTCGCTGGCCAGCTTGAAGAGCGCGCTGACCCAATCCTTCGTGGTCGGATGCTGCTCCTGCTCGACGGTGGTTCCTTTTACGGGATTGGGATGCGCCGCCTGGGCCTTCATCGTCAGATTGACCGCTCCCTCGTAAGCGAAGACGTTGACGTTGTGGCCCTTCTTCAGCGCCGCGTCGATGATCCGCATCGCGGTGGTGGAATTCGCGGACTCGTAGGGCGCATCCATGATAGCGACCGTGAGCGTCTTACCGGATGGCATACGTCCTCCCTTCAGTGCCAGATCACCTTCGTGCCCGGCTCCATGAGCATATCCACCAGCCGTCCGATGTCGGCGGGTTTCACGCCGTCGACAAGCTGGGTGATCGCCCGCTCTTTCAGCGAGAAATCGTCGGCCAGGACTTCGACCTTCGAACGGATCAGCGCCGCCAGCGCGTCACCGGGCTTGGCGCCTTTGCGCGCCGGCAGCACGCCGTTCTGGATGAGGAACAGCGTCGTCGGGTTTCCCCGCGCGGCGATGCCTCGAACGAGCTCGGAAAGATAGGCGGAGTCCGAGCTGTCGAAAGGATCCCGCGACTCAATGACCAAATACCTCGCCATTGCTTCCCTCCTTTGCTCGAACCTGTGGTTGTAACCCTAACGGAAGAACGAGAGCCTGAACTCCCCCGTATAGAATTTGAAGGCCGATGTCAACCGGGTACAAAGGCGCACTGCAGGCGCCCCGGATCCCCCCGGCGACGGCGGTCAGAGCAGCCGGCCTCCCGGCAGATGGGGAAACGCGCTCATCTCGTGGGGCACCGCGGGAGACTTGGCCTCCGACAGGAACGATCGGTCGAGCTGGTTCAGACGGGTAACTCCCAGAAGGCCCATTGCTACCTTCAGTTCGTCCTCCAGCAGCTCAAGAACCCTCACCAGGCCGGCCTGCCCCGCCGCGCCGAGCCCCCAGCCCTGCAGCTTGCCGATCGCGACCGCCTTGGCGCCGAGAGCGATCGCCTTCAACACGTCGGTCCCGCGAACGATTCCACCGTCGAGCACGATCTCCGCCTTCCCGCCCGCGGCCGCGACGATCTCGGGAAGCATCTCGATCGTGGCCCGGCCGTGATCGAGCTGCCGTCCCCCGTGATTGGAAACGTAGATCGCATCGACTCCGTGCTCGACGGCGATGGCCGCATCCTCGGCGGTGGCCACACCCTTCAGAATGAACGGCAATTCCCCGATCTCCTTGATGACGTCCATCGTTTCCCACGTAAGCCTTGCCCGGTACTCGTAGCCGGAAAGGCGGCGGCTCGGAGGCAGCCAGCGGCCCCTCATCTGCCGTTCCCGGCGGCCGTAATAGGCCGTGTCCACCGTGAGACAAAGCGCGCGGTAGCCCGCTCGCTTTACGCGGCCGAGAATCTGCCTTACCCAGTCCATATCGCCTTGGACGTAGAGCTGGAAAACCTTCGGGCTCGGGCTTGCAGCCGAGATCTCCTCCAGGCTCGGCTGAGTGACGGAGCTTACGAAGTTCACCGTGCCGAACTCGGCGGCGGCTTTCGCCACCGCCGCTCCGCCCTCAGGCGTGAGCGTCTGCAGCGATCCGATCGGCGCCAGCAGCACCGGGATTCTCAGCCGATGGCCGAGGAACTCCGTGGAGGTGTCGACCGTCGAAACGTCGGCAAGCACCCGCGGGCGCAAGGCGATCCGGTCGAAGCCCAACCGATTCCTCAGCATCGTGGTTTCCGACTCGGCGCCTCCGGAGAGATAGTTCCAGGCGTTCTGGTCGAGCCTGCGGCGAGCCTCGACGATGATCTCCTGGTTGCTGACGAAATCCGCGCCCATCATTCCCTCTCACGGCCGAATACCACACGCCGAGTGGACGGGTCAAAGGGGTTCGCAAACGCTCGACGTGCCGGCGGTGGTTTCCGCCCGGGCCGCCGCTTCCTGTTGACAGCCACGCAGGAACGGCTACATTTGGCCTTCGTCGTGGAAGCGGTGGGATGGCTCCCCGCCGGATGCCGCGAGCCGGGGGAGGCGGTCTTCCGGACGACCGCCGAAAGACGCCGGCGGTTTTCCCGTAGAAATTTCCCGCGACTGCGGATTTTTTCTTGTGCGCGCGGTCGTGGCATGTTAAAGTCCAGGAAAAATGGTCCCGAAAAAAATGTTTCTGACCAAGGGGGTCGGGGTCCACAAGGAGAAACTGGCTTCCTTCGAGATGGCTCTCAGGGTTGCGGGTCTGGCTCACTGCAACCTCGTGCTCGTTTCCAGCATCTATCCCCCGGGTTGCAAGATCATCCCTAAAGAAGAAGGATTGAAGCTGCTCCGGCCCGGCGAAATCGTTTTCGCCGTGTACGACCGCGAAAGCAACAACGAGCCCAACCGCCTGATCGCCGCCTCTGTCGGCCTCGCGATTCCCGCCGACTCCTCGATGCACGGCTACCTTTCCGAGCACCACTCTTTCGGTGAGACGGACGAAAAAGCGGGAGAATACGCCGAAGACCTGGCGGCGAGCATGCTGGCCACCACCCTCGGCATCGAGTTCGATCCGGAGCTGGACTGGGACGAGCGCGAGCAGCTGTTCAAGATGTCGGGAAAGATCGTTCGCACCACGAACATCACCCAGTCCGCGGTCGGCAATAAGGACGGCCTCTGGACCACCGTTTTCGCAGCGGCGGTCTTCATCAACGAGGACGAGCCTCCCGCCGAGATCGTGAAACCGCTGCCGAACATCGCCAAGAGCTCCGCTCAGGAAGAGCTGTCTCGCGGGAGCTTCGAAGGCCAGTTCAACAAGAACGTCGAGGCAGGCAGGGAATCGGATAAATCCGTGCTGGAATCGGCGAAGCTCGTCTCCGCGCCGAGGAAAACCTAGTCTCTCCGGCCGTTCGCGTCCGGCTCCCGCCGGACCACCCGCCGCAACCGACCCGTTCCCCGCGAGCCGCACCGTAGTCGGCCACCTGACTGAAACTTCTGGGGGTTTGGGAAGTGGGCCCACCTGGATTCGAACCAGGGACCAACCGGTTATGAGCCGGTGGCTCTAACCAACTGAGCTATGGGCCCGTCGGGGACGGTTTCGCACCGCGATTGACGGCTTTAAGCCTATCGCCTGGGCGGGGGAAAATCCAATTTAGTTTTCCATGAAGCTCTTCAGGCGCTTGCTCCGGCTGGGATGGCGGAGCTTGCGCAGCGCCTTGGCCTCGATCTGGCGGATGCGCTCGCGCGTCACCGTGAACTTCTGCCCGACCTCCTCGAGCGTGTGATCCGATTTCTCGCCGATCCCGAAGCGCATGCGCAAGACCTGCTCCTCCCGGGGCGTCAGCGTGGCGAGCACCTTCTTGGTTTGCTCCTGCAGGTTGATGTTCACCACCGCGTCCGACGGCGTCATGATGCGTTTGTCCTCGATGAAATCCCCCAGATGGCTGTCTTCCTCCTCGCCCACGGGGGTTTCCAGGGAAATGGGCTCCTTGGCGATCTTCAGTACCTTGCGGACCTTGTCCAGCGGGATCTCCATCTTGGAAGCGATCTCCTCGGGCGTGGGCTCGCGGCCGATCTCCTGCACCAGGTAGCGGGAGGTGCGGATCAGCTTGTTGATGGTCTCGATCATGTGCACCGGAATCCGGATCGTGCGCGCCTGGTCGGCGATCGCCCGGGTGATCGCCTGGCGAATCCACCAGGTGGCGTAGGTGGAGAACTTGTAGCCGCGCTGGTATTCGAACTTGTCGACCGCCTTCATCAGCCCGATGTTGCCTTCCTGTATGAGATCGAGGAATTGCAGGCCCCGGTTGGTGTATTTTTTTGCGATGCTGACGACCAGCCGCAGGTTGGCCTCGATCAGCTCCTTTTTCGCGAGGTTCGCCTTGGTCTCGCCCTCGACGATCGCGCAGACCCGCCGTTTGATCTCCTCGGCCGGCATCTCGAGGTCTCTCTCGATGCTGCGGATATCGCGGCGCGAGTTCCGGATGTCTTCCGCCATCTGCAGGATCGCGTCATGCCCCATCCGCAGCGATCCCATCAGGCGCTGCCAGTCCTTGCGCCGCCCGTTCACGGAGGAGACGAGCTTGAGGAGCTCGACCGCGCTCTTTCCGGTCTTTTCCTCGTATTCCTTGACGCGGCGCTCCAGGGCCTGCACGCGCTCCAGCGCCTTCTTGAGACCTTCGACGATGGCTTCGGTCTGGCGCCGGTTGAGCTGCAGCGCCTTGAGGCCGGCGATGATTTTCTCCTGATACCTCTCCAGGCCCTGCTGCAGGGCCTGGCGGCGGTATGCCGAGACGCGCTTGCCCGCGAGCTGACGCCGGATCTTGTCCCGCTCGTTGGCCGTACGCCGGATTCTGGCAATCTGGTCGAGCAGCCGTTTCTCGTGAACGTCCTCGTCCTCGAGGTACTCGGCGTCCTCGTCGCCGTCCTTGATGATCTCACGCACCCGGATCTCGCGCTGGGCCAGCTTCTCTCCCAGCTCCAGGACGTGGCGGAGCGCCAGCGGGCTGGAAAGCACTTCCGAGATCACCTGGTTTTCGCCTTCCTCTATCTTCTTGGCGATCTCCACCTCCCCTTCCCGGCTGAGCAGGGAAACCGTGCCCATCTCGCGCAGGTACATCCGCACCGGGTCGCCGGTTTTCCCCACGACGTCGCCGTCCCCGTCGGCGTCGAGGTCCCGCTCCTCCTCGTCTTCTTCGCTGAGGTCTTCGGCCGCGGATCCAAGGCTGACGCGCTGGTTGGAATCGACAACCTCGATGTCCATCTCTCCGAAGATCGACATGACGTCGTCGATCTGGTCCGGGGAGACCACCTCGGCGGGCAGCATGTCGTTCACGTCGTCGTACGTCAGGTAACCCTTTTCCTTGCCGAGGTCGATGAGCTTCTTCACCTCCTTCATGTTCCGCTTTTCCGCCGGGGGCTCGGAGCGGTCGGAGGCAAACGGCTCGTCGTTCAGCGCGGGGGGAGTTTTGGCTCGATCCTTCGGCGATCTAGGAGGCGTTCTTTTCGTACGACGTCTTGCCATTCTAGTATCCTCTCCCTTTTGGCTTTCTCGTCCTTCTGCTCTTCAGCGGCTCGTATGGCGCTGCGCAGGCTTCGCTCGAGCGCGCGGAAGTGCTTCCGGCGCAGGTGAGACAGGCAGTCCTCCGTCATTTTGTCGCTGTCGCCCTCGGACACCTTGTCGCCCTCGAGGGCCAGGCCCGTGATTTCCGCGGCCATTTCCACCGGACAGTTCTGGGCGACACGCAGCGCGTCGATTTTTCCCTGTTCTTGCCATTCGCGGAGCATGAGGTCAACCAGCGGGCGCCATTTCGCTCCGAAACCCAGGAGGGCTTCGCTATCGCGCCGCACCTTCTCCGCGATCTGCGGAAAGCGGAACATCAGGCTGATCAGCGACCGTTCCGCGACGTCGTCCCGATTCGGCGTCGCCGATGAGCGCGGCGCCTCGACACCCGGCGCCGGCCGAAACCCGGAAAGAGCAGCCGGTTTGCGCAGCAGCTCTTCGCGGATCCCCAGCACGTCGACCGCGCGGCGCACGAGCAGATCGACGTCGACCGGATTCTGAATCTTCGCGAGAACCCGGCCGATCTCCGCCGCGATCCGGCTCTTTCCTTCCAGACTGTCGCCGTACCGCTCTTGGAGCCATGTGAAGGCGTAGTCGGCCAGCGGAACCGCCTTTTCCAGGAGGGCCTCGACCGCCTCCCCACCGCGCTTACGCACGAAGGTGTCGGGATCTTCGCCTTTGGGCAGAAACGCGGCTCTTCCGAACAGCCCCGCCTCCGTGAAAATCTCGAAGCTACGCGCCGCCGCCTTCCGCCCGGCTTCGTCGCCGTCGAACAGCGCGACGATGTTTCGGGTGTAGCGCCCAAGCCCGCGCACGTGATGGACCGTAAGAGCGGTTCCCAGCGTGGCCACCGCGTCGGTCACGCCGTGCTGATGGAGAGCGATCGCGTCCAGGTAGCCTTCGACGACGACCGCCCGGTCCTTCGTTCGAATCCCGTCCTTCGCCTGATTGAGGCCGTAAACCGTCGATCCCTTGCGAAACAGCGGTGTCTCGGCGGAGTTGAGATACTTGGGCAGAGCGCGGTCGAGCACGCGCCCGCCGAAGCCGACGATCTTTCCCGCGGCGTCGGCGATCGGGAACATCACGCGGGCGAAAAACTTCTCGTAGAAGCCCCGCCCGCCGCGTTCCCCGATCAAACCCAGCTGGATCGCTTGCTGGAGCGGCAACCCCTCTTTTCTCAACAGGTCGACCAGCCCCGAGCCTCCCGGCGCAGCGTACCCCAGCATGAAGCGGCGCGCCGTGGCCTCGTCGACGCCGCGGCTCTTCAGGTAGGCCCGCGCCGCATCCCCGGCGCGGCTGAAGAGCAGGCGCTGATAATGCGCGGCGACGCGCTCGTTCAACCGGTAGAGGGCCTCCCGGACGCCCGCGGCCCCGTCGCGCCCGGAGCGCTCGACCGCGATGCCGTAGCGCTTGGCGACACGCTCGACCGCCTCCGGAAATGAGAGATGATCGTAACGCATCAGAAAATCGAACACGCTGCCGCCCTGGTGACAGCCGAAGCAGTGAAAGATTCCTTTTTCCTCGCTGACGGTGAAGGAAGGGGTTTTCTCGCTGTGAAACGGGCACAGCCCCATGTAGTTGCGGCCCGCCCGCTTCAGCGTCACGTAGTCGGAAATGATCTCGACGATCGAAGCGCGCTCGCGGATCTCGACGATCTTTTCCTGCTTGATCATTGGGGATATCAGACCGTGCGGCTCGACGCTCCCCTGGCGTTCTCCGGAAACAGCCGTTCCTTGCCGAACCGGACCATCTTCTCGCCGAGCTGCGAGAAGGGCGGCGCGAGGAGCGACGCGTCCATTTGCTCTCGCAGGGAGGAGGGAATCCAGGAAGCCGGCCTGAGAAAGAAAAGCAGCAGCGCCGCGACGACCGTTCCTTTGCCGAGGCCCACGGCGATGCCGCCGACCCGATTGACGGTGTGGAGGAAAAGAAATTTTTCGGAGCGGTGAAGGAGCCAGCCGGCGAGGGCGAAGAGAAAATAGACCGTAAAGAACACTGCGACGAACGCGGCGCTCTTCAGAAGAATCGGAGAAAACTTCCAGTAGCCGCCCGCGAGCTCCGCAAGGGCGGCGCCATGGCGCGTCGCCGCGTAGAAGCCGAAAACCAGTCCCCCGACCGACAGCACTTCCCGAAACAGCCCCTTGAAATAGCCCCTGAGGCCGAACAGGAAGAGCAGCACCAGAAGAATCAGGTCGACCAAACTCACGGTCCGGGAGCATCCCTGCTCGGGATGCACTCAACCGGCGCGTCCCTTGCGATCATTCACGGCGTCAGCACCCCACCTAATGAGGTCGAAGAACGCGCCAAATCGCGCGAGGGATTGAACAGCCATCGATCGCCGCGGCGTCACGGCCTAGCCGCCGAGCATCTCCCTGACGAGCTCGTTCACCCGCTTGCCGTCGCTGCGCCCGGCGACCTTGGGCATCACCTGTTTCATGACCCGGCCGAGATCCCCGATATTCTTGGCGCCGACCTCCTCGATCGACGCCTGGATGGCGGCGCGCAGCTCGCTCTCGCTCAAAGGCTGGGGCAGGAATCGTTGCAGGACCCGAAGCTCGCTTTCTTCCTTCGCTGCGAGGTCGAGTCTGCCTCCCTTCCTGAACGCCTCGATCGACTCGGTCCGCTGTTTACACAGGCTGGCGATGGTTCGGCGGACCTCGTCGTCGCTCAATTCTCTGCGGGTTCTGATTTCCTCGTTGTGCAGGGCGGACAAGAGCAGGCGAAGCGTGTCGAGCGTGACCCGCTCCCCTCGTTTCATGGCTGACTTCATCTCGGCCTGGATTTCGGCCTTCAATCCCATCGAGTTACAGGCGCTTTTCTTTTCGATCGAAACGCTTAGAACGAATGACGCACGCGCCGCATCGCCCGCTTGCGCGCCGCAATCGCCTTCTTCTTTCGTTTCACGCTGGGCTTCTCGTAGTGCTCGCGTTTGCGCAGCTCCGCCAGGATGCCCGCTTTCTCGCACAGCTTCTTGAAACGCCGAATCGCGCTCTCGATGGATTCGTTTTCACGGACTCGAACACCGGTCATAACTCAGGATCACCCCCAATCCGCTCCGGCCGCTTGAAGGACACTTGATTCTAGCTCAATCGAGCGCCAAGTCAAGCAATTCCATTGACAAATCGGTCCCTTGCACCCGACTCCCGTCCAGCGCGCCGTCCCGCTCCTCAACCGCCGCTCAGCCGGAGCAGTCGCTCGGGATAGTTCGTGAAGATCCCCTGGACGCCGAGCGAGACGAAGTGCTCGATCTCCCGGATATCGTCGAGCGTCCAGACGTAAACGTCCAGGCCCGCTTCCCAGCAACGCTCGAGAAAGCGGCGCGTCGCGAGCTCCTTCTGGACGTGAACCGAAGCGGCGGCGATCTCCTCGGCAAAGCCGACAGGGTCCTCCGGCATGCCCGTCCCCCAGAGGACGCCAAGCCTCGCTTCCGGCGCCAGCTCGCGGACACGCCGGAGGCAGCGATAGTCGAACGAGGAGAACACGGTTCGGTCGAGGTAATCGTAATGGCTCAAGATGAAGAGCGACTTCAGCTCGATGCCCTCCGGCGAGCGTGGATAGCGCTTGATGTCGATGCACAGATCCGCTCGGCCGGCGACGACTTCGACGGCTTCCTCGAGCGTGAGGATGCGCTCGCCGCGAAACGATTTCTTGAACCACCGGCCGGCGTCCAGCCGCTTGAGGTCGGCCAGGCTCTTCTCCCACACGGCGCCTGCCGCCCCCGTGATCCGCCGCAAGCGCTCGTCGTGGAACACCACCACGTGACCGTCCCCGCTGAGCTGGCAGTCGAGCTCGATCATGTCCGCCCGCGCCTCGAGCGCCTTGACGAAGGCCAGGCGGGTGTTCTCGGGGTAGTTGCCCGAAGCGCCCCGATGCGCGATGCGACGGAATCTCGCCATGGATCGAGGGCGCTTCGCCGCGAGCCAAACCGGCGGACGGAGCGGACGGCCTACGGGGAAACGCCCCGGAGATGGATGAAGAACTCCCTGTTTCCTTTCGGGCCCAACAAGGGCGATTCGACCACGCCCAACGTTTCCAGGTCGAGCGCCGCCGCGGCCGTCTTGATCTCTTCGATGACCCGGGCGTGCTCTTCGGCCGACCGCACCACGCCTCCCTTGCCCACCTTGCCTTTGCCCACCTCGAACTGCGGTTTGATCAGCGCCACGATCTCCCCGGGCGGCGCGAGGAGGGCGCGGACGGCGGGAAGCACCAGCCGCAGCGAGATGAACGAAACGTCGATCGTCGCGAGGTCGGCCGGCGACGGCAGATCGGCGGGCCGGAGGTAGCGCACGTTGCGTTTTTCCAGAACCACCACCCGCGGGTCGTTGCGCAGCTTCCAGTCGAGCTGCCCGTAGCCCACGTCGACGGCGTAGACCCGGCTCGCACCGTGGGCGAGCAGGCAGTCGGTGAACCCGCCGGTGGACGCGCCCACGTCGAGCACGATCCTGCCGGCGACCGAAATTCCGAAGACCGCCAGGGCCCTTTCCAGCTTCACCCCGCCGCGACTGACGTAAGGCGACCGCTCCTTGAGCCGGATCTCGGCACCGCGGTCGACGAGCGCCCCGGCCTTGGTGATCGGTCGCCGATCGACGAGCACCTCGCCCGCGAGGATGAGGCCGCGCGCTTCCTCGCGGCTGGCCACCAGCCGGCGTTGGACGAGCAGCTTGTCTAGGCGCTCCCTCGTTCCCATCCCTCGCGGGTCCGCTTCTTCCTCCGCCGCACCAGCTGCAACGCCGCCTGAGTGATGGCGTCTTTGTCGAAGCCGCACAACTTCCTGAGCTCGTCCTGAGTGCCTTGGGGAACGAAGCGGTCGGGAATCCCGAGCCGCTTCAGACACACGTCGGTCATTCCCTCGTCGACGAGCAGCTCGGCAATCGCGCTGCCGAATCCCCCCGCGAGGACATGATCTTCGACGGTGATCACGTACGGCACGCGCGCGAACAGGTCCCGATAGAGCCCGACGTCCAGGGGCTTGACGAAGCGCGCGTTGACGACGGTCGTCTCGATGTTGAGCGCCGCGAGGTCCTGAGCGGCGCGCAGGGCCGGAATCACGGTGTGGCCAACGCCCACCAGGACGAGGTCCCGCCCCTCGCGCAGCACCTCCGCTTCGCCGATCGGCAGTCTCTTGAGCTCGCTCTCCAGCTCGACCCCCCAGCCCTCGCCGCGCGGGTAGCGGAGCGAGATCGGCCCGGGATGGTCGACCGCCGTGCGCAGCATGTGTTGCAGCTCGTTCTCGTCTTTGGGCGCCATGACGACGATATTCGGAATGGACCGCATATAGGCGAAATCGAAAACTCCGTGGTGTGTCGGGCCGTCCGCCCCGACCAGGCCGCCCCGATCCAGCGCGAACACCACGTGGAGGTTCTGCAGGCAGACGTCGTGCAGGATCTGATCGTAGCCCCGCTGCAGAAAGGTGGAGTAGATCGCCACCACCGGGATCAATCCCTCGGTCGCCAGCCCGGCGGCGAACGTCACGGCGTGCTGCTCCGCGATGCCGACGTCGTAGGAACGGCCGGGAATCTCGCGCGAGAACTTGTCGATGCCGGTGCCGCTTCCCATGGCCGCCGTGATCGCGACGACCTTGGGGTTTTCGGCGGCGATCCGTGTCAGCGCGCGGGCGAACACCTCGGTGTACGACGGCACCGGCCCCTTTTCCTTTTTCGACTTGCCGGTGAGCACGTGAAACGGAGTGACGCTGTGAAAACGCACCGGATCGGCCTCGGCCGGCGGATACCCTTTCCCCTTCTTGGTCAGCACGTGGACCAGGACCGGCCGGTCCAGTCGCTTGACGTTTTCCAGCGTGGTCACCATCTCCGCGATGTTATGGCCGTCGATCGGACCCACGTACTGGAGTCCCAGCGCTTCGAACAAAAAGCCGGGCGTGACCAGGCCGATGAACGAATCCTTGATCTTGCGCGCGAGCTGGAACAGCTCCTCGCCCCTGGGCAGGGTGCGCAGCAGCGCGGAGAGGTTCTTCTGGAGTCGCATGCCGAGCGCGGTGGTGAATTGCCGGCTCAGGAAGGACGACACCGCACCCACCCGCGGATCGATGAAGATCGCGTTGTCATTGAGCACGACGATCAGGTCCTTGTCGAGGTGACCGGCCTGGTTGAGCCCCTCGAACGTGAGGCCGGCGCTCAGGCAGCCGTCGCTGATGACCGAAACGACCTTGCGGGAAGCTTTCGCCAGGGTCTTTGCCTCGACCATCCCGAGAGCGGCCGAGATCGACGTGCCGGCGTGGCCGGCGCCGAAGACGTCGTACTCGCTCTCCTCCCGGCTGAGGAAACCGCTGATTCCGCCGAGCTGCCGGATCGTCATCAGCCGGTCGCGCCGGCCGCAGATCAGCTTGTGGGCGTAAGCCTGGTGGCCGGTGTCCCAGACGATGCGATCCTCGGGCGTGTTGAAGACGTAGTGGAGCGCCAGCGTCAGCTCGACCGCGCCGAGTGTCGACGCGAAATGTCCGCCGACCTCCGACACCACCGAGATCACTTCCTCGCGGATTTCCTGGGCGAGTTGCTTGAGCTCTTCGACCGTAAGCTTCCGGATGTCACCCGGACACTCGATGCCGTCGATCAAACGTGCCATACGCGCCTGTTGCCTTCCCGGTTGAGTTTCTACTGAACGGCCGGCTCGACGATCCGGCGGGCGATGCCGCGCAGCGCCGCTGCCGCTTCGCCGAACGGTTCCAGCTCGCGAATGCAGTTGCGCAAGAGCTCGCGCAGCCGCTCCTTCGCCTGGGCGATGCCCACGACGGAGGGATACGTGGCCTTCTTGCGCTCGGTGCGGCCCGACTCGAGGCGCTTGCCCGCCGCCCCCCCCTGCCCGCCTGCGTCCACGATGTCGTCCGCGATCTGAAAAGCGAGCCCGAGATATTCGCCGAAGCGCGAGACGCGCCGCAGGTCGGCTCCCCTGGCCATCGCGACCTGTGCCCCGAGCCGCACCGAAGCCAGGATCAAGGCGCCGGTCTTGCGCACATGGATCCATTCCACGGTCGCAAGATCGACCTCCCGGTTTTCCGCCTCGAGATCGAACGCCTGCCCCCCGACCAACCCCGCCACCCCTGCAGCATGCCCCAGCTCGTGAATTAAGTTGAGCACCAGCTCGGGTGGCAGCGCCCGCCGCACTTCAGGGGAGGACAAAATATGGAACGCGGCGGTCAACAAGCCATCGCCGGCAAGCAGCGCCACCCCCTCGCCGAATACCTTATGGGCCGCCGGCTCCCCGCGCCGGATGTCGTCGTCGTCCAGCGCGGGCAGATCGTCGTGAATGATCGAATAAGCGTGGATCATTTCCACAGCGCACGCGAACGGAAGCAGGACCTTCGGCCGCGCTCCGAAGAGCTCCCCCGTAGCCAGCGTGAGAATCGGCCGGATCCTCTTGCCCCCCGGAAACAGCCCGTAGCGCATCGCTTTCCAGACCGCGTGGGTATGCCCCGGATACTCTTTCAGCCACCGGGAGAGGGCGCGATCCACCCATGCCTTGCGCGTCCGCAGATAGTCCTCGAGATCGAGATGATTCGGATGGTTCAAGGAGGACTCCAAGGTTTCCGTGGCGGCTCGACACCCAGCCCCGGAGCCGGAAGTCTCTTGGGGGGATCGTAGCGCGGGACGCCCGCGAGTCAATCTATCTCGAAGGCGCTCCGTCTTCAAACGTCTGGCCGGGCCTCCGGGCCCGGCCGCCGGGAATTTCGCGCCCTGCCTCATTGCTCGTCCCCCGGAGAACTTCCCGGCTCGAAGCTCCTGAGCTGCAACCGCCCCTCTTTGTCCTTCACCAGCAGCTCGATCCTCTTTTCGACCTCCACGAGCTTCTGGCTGCAACGCTTCACCAGCGCCACGCCTCTTTCGAAAACGGCCAGCGCCTCTTCCAGCGGAAGGTCCCCGGACTCCAGCTGTTCGACGACCCGCTCGAGCTCTTCCAGCGCGGCCTCGAACCTGTCCTCGTTTCGATCCTTTGCCGCCATCTTTATCACTCCCTGTTCGCGGACGCAGCCTCGCCCCTTTCCGCCCCGATCTTCTCGATCAGCTCGAACGGGTCGATTCTCGCGTTATAAATCCTGGCTCCCCAGTGCAGATGAGGCCCGGTCACCCGGCCGGTCATTCCCGAAAGAGCGATCGGGTCGCCTTTGCGCACCGCTGCTCCCTGCTGCGCCAGGAACTCGGAAAGATGAAAGTACATCGTGAACACGCCGGCGCCGTGATCAAGCACCATGCTTTTGCCGCTGAAGAAGAAGTCCCCGACCAGAACCACCCGGCCGTGATTTGACGCCAGGACTTGCGTGCCCTGCGGAGCGCGCAAATCGGCCCCCGCGTGGGGTGCTCGCGCGATCCCGTTGACGATCCGACGCAGGCCGAACGGTGAACGCACCTCGCCGGCAACGGGTCTGATGAACGTTCCCTCCCAGAGCCGGTGCGGGATGGACGCTGCGAACACGCGCGCGAACTGCTCCTGCTCGGCGCGGATCCGCTCCATCGCTTCCGGGCCGACCGGCTCGTGATCCTGGGCGACCGAAAACGACTCCGTCGCAAATGCCCTCGCCTTGACCTTGAACGACAGCGTAGCTTCGCGCTCGGAGCCGGACCGCCCGACCGCTTTCAACCAGATCCTGGCCGGGCCCGGTTCGGCCTCGAGATCGATCCCCAGGACGGCGCCGAACTTTCCCGCCCCCGTCGGATAAAGGCCGATCTTTTCCTTCCCGAATCGCCCTTCGATCGCCGTCAGGCCGTCGGCCGCGGCTTCGATTTCGACGATCCCGCCCTGGAACACCTCGGTCTTCTTTACGACCGCGAGCTTCGGCTCCGCGGCAAAGCAGGGCACGGCAGCGAGGGCGACCAGCCAGCCGGCGCGGCGCAGGCGGCCCATGTCACTTGCTCTCCTCGACCCGGCAGAGCGCCTCGCCCCGAGCCAGGCGCACGCGGAGGAGATCGCCCCGGCTCAGCGACGCGCTGTCCTTTATGATCCGCTCTTCCGGAAGCCGGTGAGCGATGGCGTAGCCGCGCTGGAGGACCGCCAGCGGGCTCAGCGCATCCAGCCGCCCGGCTGCGTGCGCCAGCCGCTCCCGGCTGCGCCGCAAGCGTTCCCGAAAGCTGCGGACGAGGTCCAGCGCCGCCTCGTCGAGCCGTTGCTGGTTTTCCCTGAGCTTTCGCCCCGGGTCGCTCAGGCGGCGCGCCAGGGCGTCGCAGCGCTCCCGCGCCGCCGCCACCTCGGCGCGCATGCAGCGCAGCAGCTGGATCTCCAGAGCCCCCAGCCGCTCCGCGAGGTCCGCGCGGCGGGGGATCACCATCTGCGCCGCCGCCGTAGGCGTGGGAGCGCGCAGGTCGGCGACGAAATCGGCGATCGTGAAATCGATCTCGTGGCCAACGGCCGAGACCACGGGCACCGGAGAGGCGGCGATCGCCCGCGCGACGATCTCTTCGTTGAAAGCCCAGAGATCCTCGACCGAGCCCCCTCCCCGCCCCACGATCATCACGTCGACGCCGCCGTGCGCCCCGAGCTCCCGAATCGCGGCGGCGATCTCAGCCGCGGCACCGTCTCCCTGGACCCTGACCGGCCGCACCACGATTCTGCGGTCCGGAAACCGATCGTCGATGACGCGGAGCATGTCGCGCAGCGCCGCGCCCTTTTCGGAAGTCACGATGCCGATGGAAACGGGCAGGAACGGCAGGGGTCGCTTGCGCTCCGGAGCAAAAAGCCCTTCGGCCGCGAGCCTTTTCTTGAGCTGCTCGAAGGCGGCGTAGAGCGCGCCGTAGCCGCGGGGCTCGATGACGTCGACATAGAACTGAAGGTCCCCGCGAACCGTATAAAGACTCACCCGCCCGAAGCAAAGCACTTCCATGCCGTTTTCGGGCTCGAATCCGGGCCCGTTTCCCGGACGCCGGAACATCACCGCGGCGATCTGGCTCCTGTCGTCTTTGAGGGTGAAGTAGAAATGGCCGGAAGGCGGGATCCGGAAGTTCGAAATCTCGCCGACCACCCAGAGGGCGCCGAGCTGGCCGTCAAGGGTGCGCTTGACCGCCTGGGCGAGCTCGCTCACGGTAACGATGTGCCGGCCTCCCCTCTCCGTCAGCGGGAGCCCCGGTTCGTAACTCGTCGTCGGCATTGACCCTCGATCTGCCCGGAAAAAAATTAGCCCTCCGCTGGGAGGGCTAATTCGTTCATTCGAAGACCACGGTGCGCAGGGGCGGAATCACGCCGCCTTTTTCTGCACGACCTGCTTGAAGGAATCCCAGCTCTTCAACAGGTCGAGCGCCCGCTTGAGCTGCAGGTCGTTGTCGATCGTTTCGTCTCCGGTCGGACCCGAGGCGGGCGGCAGGAGCTTGTCCTTGTCGCCCGGCTCCGCCGGCGCGCCCGACGGGCCCTCCTGCGGGTTGGCGAGATGTCCGGGAAGGTTTTCCTCCCGGATGCTCTGCCGCTTGCGCTCCTCGGCCTTGCCATCGGGCGGATTGTTGTCGAGCACGATGTCGGGAACGATTCCCGAAGCCTGGATCGACCGGCCCTTGGGCGTAAAGTACCGCGCGGTCGTCAGCCGCAGCGCCGAATTGTCGTCCAGCGGAAGAATGGTCTGCACCGATCCCTTGCCGAAAGTCTTGGTCCCCAGCACCACGGCCCGCTTGTGATCCTGGAGAGCGCCGGCAACGATCTCCGAAGCGCTCGCGCTGCCGCTGTTCACCAGCACGACCATCGGGAAACCAAGCCAGGTGCCCTCCTTCTGGGCGAAGTACTTGTGTCTCTGCGATTCCACCCGTCCTTCCGTGTAGACGATCAGGCCCGAGTCGAGGAACAGATCGGAAACGCGGACCGCCTGGGTGAGCAGCCCTCCGGGGTTGTTGCGCAGGTCGAGCACCAGCCCCTTCAGACCGCCCTTTTCCGCCGTGAGCTTCTCGAGCGCCTTTTGCATGTCGCGGTCGCTGCGCTCCTGGAACTGGGCGAGCCGGATGTATCCGTAGCCTTCCTCGAGCACGCGACTGCGCACGCTCTGCACGCGGATCGTGTCGCGCACCAGCGTCAACGTGATCAGCTCCGGGATACCCTCGCGCTTGATGGAGATGTTGATCTTGGTGCCCTTCGGCCCCCGCATCCGCTTCACCGCGTCCACGAGCGTCATGTCCTTGGTGAACTCGTCCTCGATCTTGAAGATCATGTCGCCCGGCTTGATCCCGGCCTTGAAAGCGGGCGTGTCCTCGATCGGCGATACCACCGTCAGCACGCCGTTCTTGATGGTGATCTCGATCCCCAGGCCGCCGAAGCGCCCTTGGGTATCCATCTGCAGTTCCTTGTAAAGATCCGGGGTCAGGTAGGCGCTGTGCGGATCCAGAGAGCTCAGCATCCCGGTGATCGCCCCGTTCACCAGGTTTTGCGTGTCGACCTCCTCGACGTAGTTCTTCTTCACGATCGACAGGATGTTCGCAAAGGCCTCCAGACTCTCATAGTCCTGCCGCGGAACCGCGGAAACGCTCGGGACCCATTGGGCGGCGACGAGGAACCCGAGAGCCACGCCCGCGAGCAGGATCAGGACCGGCGCGCTGTGTTTTTTCAGCATCCGCATACGATGTCTCTCCCCCGGAACGGCTTTGGCGAAAATTATTTTATAATAACCCGATGTAAATTACTATTGCCCCTTGAGATAGGCCAGAGGATCGACCGGCTTGCCGTCCTTGCGCAGCTCGAAGTACAGGCGCGCCCCGGACAGGGAATCGCTGTCCCCAACCCGGCCGATCACTTCTCCCCGTTTGACCAGATCTCCGGTTTTCTTAAGAAATTCCGAAAGATGAGCGTAAATACTGTAGTAGCGCTCCCCATGATCCACGATCAACATGTTGCCGTAACCGGAGAAGCGGTCGGCGAAGACCACCCGTCCTTGCTCGACGGCCTTGATTCCTTCTCCGACCGGCGCCTCGATGTCGATGCCCTTGCGGAAAATTTCCTCCCCGAACTCCTTGTGCCGGGTTCTCCCGAAACCGCCGACGAGCTGGCCCTTGACGGGCCAATCGAGCCTGCCGCGCAGGCGCTCGAGACCGGTTCCCGCCGGGCCCTCCCGCGGCCGCGCCGCCGATCGGCGCGCGAACTCCTCCATCATTTTCTGCAGTCGTAGCGCCGCCTGTTCGAGCTCCTTAAGCGCCCGCTGCCTGGTTTCCTTTTCCCGGCGCAGGCTGGCGAGGAGCCGTTTCTTCTTTTCCGCCTCCTGCGCCAGCTCCTCTCGCGCCGCCGCCAGCGCCCGATGCTGCTCCTCGATCTCTTGTTGCTTCTGCGCCAGCTCCCGGGTCACCTGCTCCTGGCGAGCCGCCCCCTGTTTGAGATCGTTGATCAGCTCCTGATCGAACGCCAGCGCCGCCTGCAGATAGTGCTTGCGCCGCTGCACGACCGCGAGCGATGCCGCACCGTTCAAGATGACCAGAGGGCTCCCGCTTCGCTGCCAGCGATACAGGGCCGCGGCACGCTTCGCCAGCAGCGCGCGCTGGCGCTCGAGCGAGGCCCGCAGCCGCTCCCCTTCGGCCTGTTTCGCCCGCAAACCGGCTGCAAGCTCCTCCAGCCGTGCGCTCGCCCGGCGGACTTCGGCGTTCCTCTTTTGCAAAGCCGACTGAATCTCCCCTAACGCCTGCAGGACCGAGCCCTCCTGTTTTTGCACCCGGGAAAGACCCCGTTTTTCGGCTTCGATCTTTTTCCGGATCTTGTCGAGGTCCCGATCAGCGCCGGCCGCATGGAGCGATGCCGCGGCCGCGGCTACAGCGAACCCGACCGCGATCGCCGCAACCCTTCTCATCGGCCGAGATACCTCCTGAGCGAGAAGAGGCTGCCGCAACCGCCGAGAAGACATCCCAGCGTCAGGATCAGCGCCACGCCCGAGCCGTCGAGAAACTGCAAGCGACCCGGCGCGCCGAGCAGCACAGTCACCGAGCTCAGATGCTCGCTCAGCAGGCGGTGCAGGAGCCACAGGAAGAAGACGGCCACCGCTGAGCCCGCTGCCCCCTGGATCACGCCCTCCACGAAAAACGGCGCCTGAATGACCTCCCGGGGGGCTCCTACCAGCTCCATGATTTCAACCTCGTCGCGGCGCGCGAGGATCGCCAGGCGCGTCATGCTGCCGACGATGAAAAACGCGGCGACGAAGAGGACCCCCCCCAGAACCCACTTCGCCCAGCGAACGCCCAGGACGACCAGGCTCAGACGCTCGACCCACTCCTGCGGGTATTCGACGGCGGCAATTCCCTTTTCCCGCCGCAACCGCTCGGCGATCTCCTCCACGGCGGGACCGTCGCGGTAGCGCGGGCGCAACGTGACGCGTAGCGAGGCCGGAAGCACGTCGCGTGGCAGCCCTTCCAGGAGCCCCGACTGCGTGCCCAGCGCGCTCTGAAAGTCCTTCCACGCCTGCTCCCGCGAGATGGAGTGGACCTGCTCTACCTCGGGAAAGGCCCGCACCCGCTGCGCCACGCTCTGGAGCTCCGCCGGACCCGCGCCGTCCGCCAGATACGCGTGCAGCTCGATTTCCTCGCTCCAGCCCCGGAGCAGCGCCTGGAGGTTGGCCTGCAGCAACATGAACACGCCGAAGAGAAAGAGGGTCATCGCGACGGTCCCGGACGTAAGCACGTGGGTCCACAGCAGTTCCCGCAGGCTGTGGCGCACGCGCCGGGCGACAAACGCGACATAGGCGCGCGTCAATCCGCGCTCCTCCCCGCGACCCGCCGCAGATCGTCGACCAGCGAGCCGCCGCGCAGCGAGATGACTCGGCTGCCGTAGTCCTTGATCAGGTCCAGATCGTGGCTGGCGACGACCACGGTCGCCCCTGTTTCCCGCATCCTGGAAAACAGCCTCATGATGCCGCCCGCCGCTTCCGCGTCGACGTTTCCCGTGGGCTCGTCCGCGAGGATCAGTTGGGGATCGTTGACCAGGGCGCGCGCGATCGCGACCCGCTGCTGCTCGCCGCCCGACAGCGCGGGCGGTTTCGCACGGCACTTTTCCTTGAGTCCGAGGTCACACAGCAACTGGTACGCCCGTGCCTCGCTTTCCCGCCTCGTCTTCCCTATCGCTTCCGCGGCCAGCGCCACGTTCTCCAGGGCCGTCAGACGCGGCAAGAGCTTGAATTCCTGGAACACCAGCCCGATCTTCTGCCGCAGTCGGGCCACCCCGCGCCCGGTCAGCCGGGTGACGTTCTGGCCGTTCACCAGGATCCGCCCTTCCGTCGGTTGCTCCTCGCGAAACAGCAGCCTGAGCAGCGTCGTTTTTCCCGCCCCGCTGGGCCCGGTCAGGAAGACGAACTCCCCGCGTCCAATCTGGAGATCGATGTTCTTGAGCGCGGTGACGTTCGGAGGGTAAGCCTTCGAGACGCGAAAGAGTTGGATCATGGGAGATGCCAACTCCTGAATTTGCTTGACATGAACGGGGGCGGTTGTTACAGTGCCACAAATCTCGGGCTCTACCGAACTACCTATATAAGAGATGTCGCATCGACTTACAAGCACCGCGGAGGCGAGGATCGAGATCGACCCGCGGATCAGGCGATTGCGCGTCGTTCTCATCAAGCCTTCGAAATACGACGACGACGGCTACGTCATTCGATTCTGGAAAGGCGTGCTGCCGAGCAACACGCTGAACGTCCTCCACGGCCTCACCGAGGACATCAAGCAGCGCCGCGTCTTCGGTGACCTTCCGATCGAGGTCGTCACGTACGACGAAACGGCCGAAAAAGTCCCGCTCAAGAAAATCATACGCTGGAGCCGCCGGCCCGGCACCAAACTGCTGGTCTGCCTGGTCGGCGTGCAGACCAACCAGTTTCCGCGCGCCGTGGACATCGCGCGCCCGCTGCGCGCCGCCGGCATCACCGTCGTCATCGGCGGCTTTCACACCAGCGGAACGATCAACATGCTGGGCGAGCAGGAACCGGAGATCCAGGAGCTGGTTCGCGAGTCGATCTGCGTCGTTTCGGGAGAGGTCGAGGGCCGGTGGGAGACGATCCTGTCCGACTTTCTCGGCGGACGGCTGAAGCCGATTTACAGCTTCGCTCAGGATTTGCAGAACCTCGTCGACATCGGTTCGGCGCCCCTGCCCAAGGCGAGCCCGAAAACGATGCGCCACTTCGCCTACCCCTCGTTCGGAACGGCCGACACTTCGCGGGGATGTCCTTTCTCCTGCAGCTTCTGCACGATCATCAACGTTCAGGGTCGCAAGATGAGGGAGCGCAGCCCGCAAAGCATCGCGGAGATGCTGCGTAAGAACTACCTCGAACACGGGGTTTCGTTCTACTTTTTCACCGACGACAACTTCGCGCGCAAGAAGCTGTGGCGGGAAACTTTCGAGGAGATCATCAAGCTGCGCGAGGAAGGGATCAAGATAACCTTCATGATCCAGGTCGACCTCGCGAAAAAGCCGAAAGACTTCGTTCAGCTTGCGGCCAAGGCGGGGTGCACGCAAGTGTTCATCGGGATGGAAAGCGTCAATCCCGAGAATCTCAAAGCCGAAGGCAAGAAGCAAAACAACGTCGAGGAGTACCGCGACATCATCAAGGAATGGCACGACGCGGGCGTCGTGGTCCATACCGGATATATCATCGGTCTTCCGTGGGACTCCAAGGAACAGGTGCGCCGGGACATCCGCTTTCTGATGGAAGAGATCGGGCCCGATCAGGCCTCGTTCTTCATGCTGACGCCGCTGCCGGGCTCCCACGATCACCGCGAGATGAAAAGACGCGGCGAGTGGATGGACCCGGACTTCAACAAGCGCGACTCGTTCCACGCCACCATCCGCCATCCGCGCATGACCACCGAGGAATGGACCGAGGCGTACGAAGACGCGTGGAAGATGTTCTACAGCAAGGAGAACATGATCAGAATCCTCTCCCGCTGGACGCATCACCCGCGGGCTTACTGGAACCTGATGTCGATCTTCTTCTGGTACAAGAACGCCGCCCTGATCGAGCGGCAACACCCGATGATCGCGGGTTTCTTCCGCTTGAAGGACCGCAAGGCGCGCCGTCCCGGCTATGCCATCGATTCCCTGCCGGTGCACGCCTGGAAACGGACCAAGGAGATCGTGCGGTTGTTCCTGTCGTGGGCGAAGTTCCTCAAGGAAATGGAGGAGGTCTGGCTGCAGACCCGCAAGAAAACCGAAACCGAGGAACGGCTGCTCGAGCAGGTTCAGAAGCTCCAAACCGAGGTCTGGCAGGCGCTGCGCATCGGCGAGCTGCAGGCCACCTACGCCAGCGCGAGGGACACGCTCTCGGAGCGCGCCAGGGCCATCCTCGATCCGCTCGACGAGCTCGCCAGCCGGATCCTCAAGAGCCGCCACGACCTCAACCGCGTGCTGCGCCAGTGGGAGCAGCTGCGCGACCGGATTCACGAACTGCGCGCGATCGAAGGCGAGGCGGCGCGCCGCTGGCTCGACGAGATGTGCAACATGCTCGCCGGCGTTCGCTTCCGAAACCGCATTCCCGAATGGCAGGCCGCTTACGCCAGGATGCGCGGGCTCCTGCCGGCGATCTCCAGGTTCCAGTTCGTCAAATTCGACGCCCTCAACAACCGGGTCATCTACTCCCGGCAGGAGCTCCAGCGGATCTGGTCGCAAACCATCGCCAACATCAAGCAAATGCGCTGGTGGGAGATCCGCCCCTTGCGGCTGACCTCGGCGATGATCAAGGACTTCTGCCTCACCACCTTTTTCGCCTTCAATTTCCGGGACTTCTCCCAGCGCTAGCAGCGCGCCTCCGGGCGACGGCTATCTCGGCTCCGCGATCACGTCGACCAGGTAAGGGAGCTTTTTCTCCTTGACGTACTTCAGGCCGCGCTCCAGTGCGGGCCTGAGCTCCTCCGGGCGGCGGACCGGTCCTTCGGCCGCAACCCCGAACGACTGCGCCATCCTGGCGAAATCGACCGCGGGATCGTCCACGTGGGTTCCGATGCCGGCGTTTTCCACCGGCCGCCCGCGGAACTTGGCCACCTCGATCCCGTGCTCCTCCGAGTTGTAGTACGACTGGTTGTTGTGCATGACGATCAGCAGCGGGATGCGATGTTTCGCGGCCGTCCACAGCGAGCTCGATGTCATGAGCAGGTCGCCGTCCGACTGGATGTCCACTGCCAGCTTCCCCGTATCCTTCAAAGCCAGCGCCGCCCCGATCGCCGCGCTCATGCCGTAGCCGACCCCGGCTCCTCCGCTGCCGCCGAGAAACTGGTTCGGTTTGTTGAAATCCCAAAGGCGCCGCGCCCAGCCGTTGGACGTGCCGTTGACCAGCACCCAATCCTCCTTCTTGATCGTCTCGCCCAGCTCGAGCGCGAGCCAGGCCGTGGAGATTTCCTTCTGGCCGGACTTGCCCCGGGCGTCGGCGAGCCACTTCGCGCGCCGGCTGCGATGCTTTTCTCCGAGCTCCCTGGCCCGAGCCTCGATCGCCGCTTTTTTCTGGCCGTCGCTGCCGATCAGCTCACGGCAGAGGCGGATCAGCTCGGGCACGGCGACGGAGGTGTCGCCCGACATCGGGATGTCGACGGCCTGCAGCGCCTGGTAATCGGCTGCCCAGCTGCGCACCAGCATATCGTTCATCGAGATATGGGCGATCTTGGCCGCCGGATTGAGTATCGACTCGCAGGCTCGGGTTTGCTTGCTCACCGTGGTGAGCGAGCCGAACAGGTCGAAGACGTCCAGGGCCAGCACGAAGTCCGCCCTTTGCAACAGCTCCCGGGCCCCGTCGGTGGCATCGAGCGGGTGCGTGCTGGGAAAGTTGTAGCGGTTTCCCTTGTCGACCACCGGGGCTCCGAGCAGCTCGGCCAGCTCGATCAGCGCGGGCACCGCCGCCGGATTGCGGCCCAGGTAGTCCGCGATGATGATCGGGCATTGCGCCTCGACCAGCAGCCGGGCGGTTTTCCGCAGCGCCTCCGGATTGGCCTGCATCGGAGCCGGTGGCGAATACCGGGAGACGTCGGGAATCTCGACCGCTCCCGTCACCCGGTCCTCCTGGATGTCCGCGTCGTAGTTGATGTAAACCGGCGCCGTCGGTTCGGTCGTCGCAATCCGGTAACCGCGGATGAACGAATCCGGCACGTCGGCGAGGCAGTACGGCTGATCGTCCCACTTGACGTAGTCGCGCACCTGATTGCCCTGCACGAGCGCGGTGTGAATCCAGTCGATGCGCGGCCGACGGTGTTTGGTGTTCATCGGGCCGGTGCCCCCGAGGATGATGATCGGCACACGATCGATCCAGGCGTTGAAAATCGCCATGCTGGCGTGCTGCAGCCCCACCATGTTGTGGACGATCGCGACCATCGGCCGCCCCTTCGCCTTGGCGTAGCCGTGCGCGAGGGCGACCGAGATCTCCTCATGATTGCAGAAGATCACTTCCGGCCGGTGGTTTCCGCCGTAGTTCACGATCGAGTCGTGAATTCCGCGAAACGTCGCCCCGGGATTGAACGCGGCGTACTCGATATCGAAGGCTTTCATGAGATCGACCACCACGTCCGAGCCGAACTCCGGCTGCTTTTTTTCCACCCTGCTCTGTGCTCTGGCCACTGATCACCCTCCTCTGCGTGATTTTGGAATAGAACCCGTTGTTTGAAGTCGCGGCGGCGGGGCCCTTATCAGCGCGGGGCCGGTCCGGATTGGAGCAGACCCTTCTGGTAGAACGTCTCGAGGGTATCGAGCAGGTTTCCCTCCCGCTCGCCGCGGGCTGACGTTTCTCCCAGCTCCAGGGCCGCGATCGATTCCAGCACCTTCTGCGCGGCCGGCGCCATGAAGGCCTCCAGCCCCTGATGGTTGAAAGCGCGTTTGAGCTCATCCATCTCTTCGGCCCGCCGGCCCGCGTGAATTCGCAATCCGATGATGCTCGACGCGATCTTGTCGAGCAGGCCGGGAAAGCTTTCCTCGTACCGGGCCATGATCTCGTCGAGCAGACCGAAGCGGCGCGCGCCCATGAGCAGCTCCACGAACAGCCCCTGCAGTCCCTTGGTCAGCCCCGCGTACACGATCTTGAACGCCGACGCCTGATTGACGCCGTCCCCGAGAACCTTCACCGGAATCGAGAAGGTCTCCAGCTCTCGCACCCGTGCCGCCCCGGGGCCCGAGACGTAAACCGCCGTGCCCCGCCCCATTTTGGCCGCCGAGCCGATGATGCAGCCGTCCACGAACTCGACTCCGGCGCCGGCCGCAATGGCGGCGATCTCGGATGCGGTCATCGGCGAGATCGCGTTGGCGTCGAGAAACAGCACGTCACGGCGCCCCGCCTCCGCCGCCGCTCGCGCCACGGCGGCGGCGACGCTCTTTGCGGCGGACGGCACCACGATCGACACGATCAGGTCCGCTTCTCGAACCAGGGCGGCCATCGACGGCTGCGAGCGTACGCCCGCGTTCTCGCCCCTGCGGCGCGTCACTTCGCCGCGGTCCCGATCGTACGTGAGGACTTCGACGCCATGGGCGCGCAGGAGGCGTGCCCAATGGTAGCCCATCTCACCGATGCTCAGGATGCCGATCCTGCGCAGCGCCATTGTCCCTCCCCTGTCCGCCGTCGCGGTTGATGACGTCGATCATCTTGCGCAAGGTCGCAAAGTCGCGCCGGTTGAAATGCACCAGCAGCCGGTGCAACTGAAGCGTCGAGGGCTCGTCGGCCTCCTCGGGCAGAGGCCCGGTCCGTCGCACCCCGCCGTCGTTCAGGATCCCCGTGAACTCGCGGTTCAAGGTCTCGATGAGCCGATCCGACGGCTCCCGCTGGAGCCGGATCACCAGATCCTGCCTCACGAAGCGGTATGAATGGTAATTGCTGTAATATCGCTTGATGGTCTCCACGGCCTCCACCGGGTCGGTAACGATCTCGAAAAAGCTCAACTCGTTCTCGTGGACGTAACCGCGGCTGAGCATCGCGTCCCGGACGAAGCTTTCCCACCGCGTCCAATAGGCCTTGTCGGGCAGGTCCATGAGCAGGATCGGAACCAGCTGGCTCTTCCCGGTCTGCGCCAGGGTCAGGACCTCGATCAGCTCGTCGAGGGTGCCGTAGCCGCCGGGGAAAAAGACGAAGGCGTCGGCCTCCTTGACGAACATCAGCTTGCGCGTGAAGAAAAAACGAAACGTCACCAGCTTGGCGTCGTCCTGGATGACGCGATTCGCCTTTTGCGCGAGCGGCAACCGGATGTTGACGCCGAAGCTTTTCTCCCGTCCTGCTCCCTCGTGTCCGGCCTGCATGATGCCCGGACCCGCACCCGTAATGACCATGAAACCTTCGTCGGCCAATCGGCGGCCGAGCGCCCTGGCAAGCCGGTAAAGGGGGTCCTCCTCGGTGACCCGCGTGGAGCCGAACATGCTGACCTTGCGGACCGAGCGGTACGGCGCAAACACCTTGAAAGCGTACCGCAGCTCCTTGAGCGCCCGGTTCAGGATCTTCAGGTCCCCGCGGCTGGCGTTGTCGCCGGCCAGCTTCAGCACCGTCTGCAGCATCTCGGCGATCAGCGTCTCGTTGCCGCCGGCCGGCTTGTCCTGCAGCCAGACCCGGATCCGGCTTTCCACTTCGGATAAGATCGCGTTGGCTCCGCCTGTTTCCATACTGACTCAGTCTATGACATATCGCCGTCTGTTTGAAAAGGGACGGGGCGGAAGAGAAACGCCGCGGCGCCGGAAAATGTCTTCCGCCGCCGCGAGCCGCGGGCGCCGCGCGACCGCTAAGGAAGCCGTGCGTTTCGGCCGCGCCCTTGCTGGTGCCCGGAGCCGGACTCGAACCGGCACGGACCCTTCCGGGTCCTCGGGATTTTAAGTCGGTTCCCGCGTGTCGCCACGGGAAATCACGAGGCAGAAAGGTGCCGAAATTCCGAGGCTTTCGCCCGTCGGGGCGGCACCCTTCTGCCCGCTCGTGGCCCTTGATGTCGGGCCATAAGCTACAGATAAGCTACAGTTAAGCTACAATCCTGCGAGAGGAGGGAGAGCTAATGACTCTCATCCCCCGCCCCAGGATTTCTTTGGACACCTGATTGGGAGAAATGTTAAGGAGAAAAACCCAGGAGGTGTCCATGTCGAAAAGACAAGTGCAACGAGGTCGATTTTCTGCTCGCCGGAAGTTGGAAGCTGTGCTTCGGTTGC